>CAMVHY010000078.1 GCA_947167415.1 uncultured Clostridia bacterium | reverse complement strand
ATGATAAACTTGATTCTATTTTTATTTCTACCATCTCCCTTGCTTTTATTTTTGATTCGCTTTCTATGTGAACGCTGCCTAATTAAGTTGCGTCAAAAAGAATATTATTATAGTCTTGGAATAACCGATAAAAAGTCAGATAGTTCTGTTTTTGTAGAATTTATGCTTGAAATTATTAAACAAAGTATAGAAGAATTGGCTTTGCAAAATTGATTTGATAGAGCTAAAAAATTTATAAAATAAAATTTGACATGACATGATTTGCTAAATCTCGGCCGTAATCAGTAAGAAAAATAAAATTTTTATTCTCGGCTAATAATTTTTGTTTGGTTAAAAGAGAAATTTGGTTGTGATAGATATTATTTATCTCGCAGCCAAATTTTTTTTTAAATTTATTTTTATTTACGCCTTGATTTAAACGCAAGCCGAGAAAAATAAATTCTTCGATTAGAGATTGTCTTGTGGACTTGATAATTTCTTCACGAAAATTATTTTGCGTGAGATATTTTTTAAAATTATTTGTGTTATGCCAGCGCGTATTATTAAAAAAAGAATGTGCGCCAAGACCAAAGCCAAGATAATTTTTTAATTGCCAATAAATTTTATTATGCCGGCATTCGAATTTTTTTTTGCTCGCCCAATTAGAAATTTCATATTGTTTGTAATCGCATAAAATTTTTTTGATCGTGTGATACATTTGGCGTTCAAGGTTTTCGTCCGGCAGATTTAATTTATTTTTTTGATTAGCAAAATAAAACTTTGTATTTTTTTCGATTATTAAACTATAAGCGGAAAAATGTGCGGGCTGAATTTTTTTTATGTATCTTAAATTTTCTTCCCAATCAGATAAATTTTGGTCCGGCAACGCAAATATTAAATCGATATTTATATTGTAAAAATATTTTTTTGCGATGGCATAAACTTGTTCGAAGGTTTTGAAGTTGTGCGCGCGGCCGATTTTTTTTAAAAATTTATCTTGGATCGCTTGCAAACCGATACTAATTCTATTTATGCCATATGATTTATATGCACAAATTTTTTCTTGATTTAAACTTTCCGGATTGGATTCGATTGTGATCTCCGGTTTTTTTTTTGTTGTGCCGAGAGAATTTTTATATATCGCGTCTAAAATTTTATAAATAAACTCGTGTGGCAAAATACTCGGCGTCCCCCCGCCAAAAAAAATTGTTTCTATATAACTTTTTTTTAATTCAACACAATTATTTATTTCGCTCAATAATTTTTTGAGATACAAATCAAAATCTTGAGCTGAACTTTTTTTTGGGCACGCAAAAGATAAAAAATCACAGTAAAAACATTTTGACCGGCAAAACGGTATATGTACATAAACTCCTGTTTTCATAAAAAAAACCTCGAACTTTATTTTCCATACAAATTGTATAATGGCTCAGATATTACACAAATATTTTTTTATGCAAGTAAAAAACAAACTTAAAATAAAAAAATTAATTGACACAAATATTTTTTTTAGATATAATTGTAACCAAAACATTTATATTGAAATAGGAGGCAAACAAAATGTTCGATGAGGTAAGAGATTTTGTTGCCAAAAATAAAATTTGGTTTATTATCTGCGGAATTATTTTTGCTTTGGCTGGAGCAGTTATGACTGCGTTGATTTCGTTGTATTTTTTAATTGCCGTTGCAGTTGGTTTGATTATTGCTGTTGTATCTGGATTGGTGAAAAATAAAGAAATAAAAGGATATGAGCCGAACACAATTATAGAAAAGAAAAAGGAAACACCAGATTTGCTTCATAGATTTGAAAATCAAAAGGTACATGAGCAAGAAAATAATGTGTTATATAATCAAGATGGAGCAGCGCCACCAATATCTGAAACTCCAAATCTGGAAAATAACCAAGAACTTGATGAATATAAGAAAGAGGCGAGAAAACGCATAACAAAAGAATATGTTCAAAAATTGTTGAAAAGCGTTGAACAGCAGGAAAAAATAACTAAGAGCCAGAATATGTGTTCCAGTTTGATTAAGGGAAATGGGTTTGGAGTTAGAGGTGATAGTGATGCGTTGAATATTATTAAGATGCATTTTTCTACAATAGAAATAAAAAACATAAGTAAAAATTTTGAAACTGCAATAAGAGGGGATATAGAAGTGTTATTTGAAGTACTAACAGGATGTGAATATGAAACAGCGAGCGACATTAGAAGAGGTCTTGCTGTAGGTTTTCAGTTTAAAGCGAAGGGACATGGTATTCACAAGTTGTCAAAATGTTTTTTTGAACATACAATTTTATGCGCTTTGGAGATTTATAAAAATCGGGAATTACTTAAATTGTATGCAGATAAAAAAACATTGACAAAGGACGAGAAACGACAAAAGAGACCTTTATTGCAGTTTTGTGATTGGGACGAAAACCATGGACATGGTAGCGTTTTGAAAGAACCAAGTATGTACAGATCCATTCAAAGCCCGTCTAAATAAAATTATTCGTTGAAAAAACTTGAATTTTATTTTTAGGTAAATTATTTAATTGGTGATGTATTACGCAAAGATTTTTTTATACAATCGGAAAACAAACTTAAAAAAAAAAATTAATTGACACAAATATTTTTTTTAGATGTAATTGTAATCAAAACATTTATATTGAAATAGGAGGCAAAGGCAAACAAAATGCTTGATGAGATAAGAGGTTTTGTTGTCAAAAATAAAATTTGGTTTATTATCTGCGGAATTATTTTTGCTATGTTTGGAGCAGTTGTGGCTGCTTTAATTTCGTTATATTTTTTAATTGCCGTTGCAGTTGGTTTGATTGTTGCTGTGCTACCTGGATTGATACAAGAACACCAAGAATACTATACAGCAATAAAAAACATTAATGCACAAATAAGAGAATGTAATAAAAGACTAGAAATTGGTAGAGAAAGGATAAAAAACCTTAATAAACAAATAAGCGCCCTTAATAAAATAAAAAATCTTACGGAATATAAAAAACAGGTAAAACAAATAATTACTGCAGATTATATTGACAAATTAGGAACAGGTTTCTATCTGAGCTCTGACAGTTTTAGTATCACAACAACAAATATAGGGCCAGGCTCTCAATTGCATCTCGAGTATTTTAAATCCATAAAAGATCAAGATTTATGTTCCGTTTTATTTGACGAATTTAATGATAATGATTATAGGGGTGATACAGATACCTTACAGTTTATTCAAATATATTTTAGCTATATAAATTTGAATACAATAAATTCCAACTATGAAATAGCGATAAGAGGTAATATCGAAGCATTATTTGAAGTGTTAACAGGATCTAAATATGAAGATGTACAGCTTAAGAAAGATAAAGATCTTGGAATTATGCCTCTTGTACAATTTGCTTCTTGGTTTGACGGTGGACAAGGTCACCATAATGTGCGCAAGGCATATTGTGAAAAGGTGATTTCACATGCTATTAATTCATATAAAGAGATACTTAATTATAGTTGTCAGAATCAGGGATCGCCTAAATCTAATGTAGACGATATATTTGATTTTGGAGAGGGACAAAGACCATGAACATGGTAGTGTTTTGAACAAGCCAAACATTAGTAATTTGCTCGATCAAAATCCATCTAAATAAAATTATTCGTTGAAAAAACTTGAATTTTATTTTTAGATAAATTATTTAATAGCCTATGAAAAAATCCCCGTCGATTTTTATCTCGACAGGGATCTTTTTTTATTATCGCAAAACAAATTTATTCTTCATCGTTATCTTCGTTTGGTGCGCCAACAGGACAAACGCCAGCACATGTTCCGCAATTTATACATTCTTCTTTATTTATAACATATTTATCTGCTCCCTCTTTAATACATTTCTGAGGACATTCTTCTGCACACGCGCCACAAGAAATACAATCATCATTAATTTTATAAGCCATTTTTTTCACCTCCTTTTAAATTTTTTTCTTGTTCGATTATTTTAGCAAAAATTTTTTTATAATCAGTCAATTTCTCTCTTTCGCAATCAACAATCTTTTTTGGCGCATTTTTTATAAACTCCCCATTACTCAATTTTTTTTCTGCCCGCTCAATCTCATTTTTAATTCTTAATTTTTCTTTTTCGATTCTCTCAATTTCAAAATCTAAATTTATTAAATCATCCAATGGCAAATAAAAAAACATATCAAAAATTACAACATGCAAATAATTTTTATTATCACCATCAAAATCTTTTTTATCAAAAATTAATTTATCTACGCCGCACAATAAAAAATCTTTTTCACACATCATAAAAATCTTTTTTAAATTTTCATTTTCGCCAATTACATACGCTTTAGTTTTTTTGCTCGGATGGATATTTTTTTGTGCGCGCGCATTTCTTACATTTTTTATCGCTACTTTTACAAACTCAATATTTTTTTCTTCCAGATCAAACTCAAATTTTTTATCATAAACCGGCCAACTCGAAATCATTATACTTTTCTCTTTTCCATATAAACTTAAAAATAATTTTTCTGTTACAAACGGCATAAACACATGCAACAACTTCAAACAATTTATTAAAACAAATCTCAAAACATAAAAGCCATAAGTTTTATTTTCATGCATAAATTTTATTTTACAAAACTCAATATACCAATCGCAAAACTCATTCCAAACAAAATCAATTATTTTATCAAGCGCAATCCCGTGCTCATAATTTTCAAGATTATAATTAACTTCTTTAAGCAAATTATTAAACTTTTTTAAAATCCATTTGTCTTCTATCTCAAGCTTTTCAAAATCCAAATCCAAGCTTTTATTTTTATACTCCAAATCAATTTTTTCTAGATTCATAATTAAAAACTTACTAGCATTCCATAATTTATTTACAAAATTTCTATTCGACTCAAGTTTATCCCAATAAAATCTTAAATCATTTCCCGGCGAACTTCCCAAAATCAAACTCATTCTTAAAACATCTGCGCCATATTTATTTATCGCTTCAATCGGATCAATTCCATTATCTAAAGATTTACTCATTTTTCTTCCTTGTTCGTCACGAATTAATCCATGAATTAAAACATCTTTAAACGGAACTTTTTTAGTATGCTCCAAACCAGAAAAAACCATTCTGATTACCCAGAAAAAAATTATGTCATAACTCGTAACTAAAACATCCGTCGGATAAAAATAATCCAAATCCTGAGTTTTTTCCGGCCAACCAAGCGTTGCAAATGGCCACAAAGCAGAACTAAACCAAGTATCTAAAACATCTTCATCCTGAAAAATATTTTCCGATTTACATTTCTCGCAAACACTTATTTTTTCTTCGCTTACCATTAAATGCCCACAATTTTTACAATAATACGCAGGAATTCTATGCCCCCACCATAATTGCCTTGAAATACACCAATCATTTAAATTTTCCAGCCACTGCAAATAAATCTTTCCAAATCTATCCGGCCAAAATTTTAATTCTTTATCTTTAAAAACTTTTATTGCCGGCTTAACTAATTCTTCCATTTTTACAAACCATTGCGGTTTTAACATTGGCTCGATTATATTTTTACACCTATCGTGAAATCCAACTGCATGACTAATTTTTTCTTCTTTAACAAATAAGCCAAGTTTTTTCATCTCGTCCAAAATTTTTTTACGGGCTTCTTTTTGCCCTAATCCACAAAATTCTCCCGCATTTTCATTTAATTTCCCATCATCATCAAAAACACTTATAAATTTTAAATTATGCCTTTTGCCAATTTCATAATCATTAAAATCATGTGCCGGCGTAATTTTTACAACTCCTGTTCCGTAATCCATATCCACATAATCATCACTAATAATTTTTATTTCACGATTTACAAACGGGACAGTTACAAACTTCCCAACCAAATTTTTATATCTTTCATCTTTCGGATTAACTGCGATCGCTGTATCACCTAATAAAGTTTCTGGTCGCGTTGTTGCAAATTCTAAAAATTCATCGCTGCCTTTTATTTTATATTTTAAATGCCACAAAAAACCGTCACAATCTTTATGCTCAACTTCCGCATCCGAAATAACTGTTTTACATTTCGAACACCAATTAATAAGTTTTTCGCCTTTATATATATAATTTTTTTTATATAAATTTACAAAGACACGATAAACCGCACGCGTAATTTTTTCATCCATCGTAAAACTTAATCTTTTCCAATCGCATGAACAACCCAAACGTTTTATTTGATTAATAATATTATTTTGATATTCATCTTTCCAACTTAATGCATGCTCCAAAAATTTTTCACGTGTCAAATATTTTTTCTGTATTCCATTGGCATTTAACTTTTTCATTAATTTTACTTCAGTCGAAATACTTGCATGATCTGTTCCAGGCAACCACAAAACATTAAATCCCTGCATTCTTTTAAATCTTGCAATAACATCTTGAATTGTACAATCGAGCGCATGCCCCATATGTAAATTCCCTGTTATATTTGGCGGCGGCATCATAATCGTAAAAGATTTTTTTTTATGATCAACCTCTGCATGAAAAAAATTATTTTCCAGCCAAAACAAATAAATCTCGTTTTCACATTTCTTATAATCAAAATTTTTATCTAAGCACATTTTTTCCCCCATAAAACAAAAAAATATTTGTATCAAAAAAACATCTTTTATTATACTCCGCATAATCATAATAAAAAAATAATAAATCAACAAAGAATATTTAGGCAACGTTCACATAAAAAGCGAATTAAAAATAAAAGCAAGGGAGATGTTAGAAATAAAA
>CAMVHY010000077.1 GCA_947167415.1 uncultured Clostridia bacterium | reverse complement strand
ATAACATGGCAAGAGAAAAATATATGCTTGAAGAAGGTATAAAAAAAGGGATTAAGAAAGGGATAAAAAAAGGCAAAGAAGAGGGGCTTAAAGAAGGTATTAAGGAAGGAATGAAAAAAGGCAAGAAAGAAGGCGAAATTAAAAGCAAAATAGAAAGTGTGATTAATCTAGTCTTAGCGACAAAAATGTCTGTTGGTGAAGCAATGAAAATATTAAAAGTTGATTCCAATTACAAAGAACAAATTGAAAATGAATTGGAAAGTCGAAGAATTAAATATAGTGAACAAGACAATTAATTTTTAGATTTTTAGTTGTAGTAATTCCGACTTTTGTGTATTAAAAATAATAAAAGTATTTTTACGTGATCTGCCGTTGGTTTCTTGGCGGATTTTTTTGTTTAAATAATTTTTCTATCATCTCCAAAAATTTTTGTCATGCTAGATACTGTCTACATGAAAAAAATTAAAAGAACTACAGATACATAAAGATACAACGAACATAAATAGAAGCGATGAAAGCATCGAGTGTTTTAGCGTATCGGGTGGCGATACCGCGCCAACGCTTAAAAGCAAGGAAATTATTTTTTCTCGATAATATGTCTAAAGCGATAAAGTTTACGATTATAAACACGTTGTTCAAGTCTGTTGCGTTTTGGAGGAATAACTGCTTTTATGTTTTGTCTTGCAATATAAGACAAGATTTCGTTGGTATCATAAGCAAGATCTGCAAAGACTAATTTTGCATCGAGATTTTGAGCAAGTTAATAGCTTCTTTACAATCGGTACGCGTTCCCTCTGTAACGATAAATTTTACTGGCAAATCGCAATCATTAACGGCTAAGTGTATTTTCGAATTGAGCTCCCTTTTGTTTTTGATATAGCCTGATTTTCGCCACGAGCCCCAGCTGTATTTTTGCATAACTGGAGTCTATTATTAGGCATTCAAAGTTTTTATCATCTTTCAGTATCTCAAATAATTTTTTCCACATATTGCTTTTTTCTAAAATTATTTTCTTTAAAAAAATTTTGGTTGCTACTTGACAAACCAAAAAGTCTTACTTTGCCATTAATAGCAGATTTTGATTTTTAGTAATAAAATCAAGCTTATAAAAATTTTATTTTTTGCTTGACAAGCGAGAATTTAGTAGTTGTTCATAGTAGGAAGTGGATTAAATAGCGTTGGATTAAATATTTCACTTCTCTTTTATCATTTATTGCCTTGTTACTTTCTTTAATTTTTTCTCGTCTTTGTCGACACTATCTAAGTTTCCAAAAATTATAACGGTACTTAAATCTTTTACATCTTATTTGTTTTGCCAAAGAAATTCAGAAAAAACAGAGACACAGCCAAATTTAGAAAATCAAAATAACCAAATAAAATAACCGTTTATTCTAAGCTTTATTTTATATTCCTGAAAGTAAATTTTATTTTCAGTTTTTTTTGTGCCAAAAGAAATTTTTAATAATATTTTTCATGTGTAATAAATAAGTTATTAAAATTTTTGGCGAAAAAAAATGGAGATGAAAAAAATTTGATTGATTTTACGGAGGAGCAAAAACTGGCAATAAATTCGCGCGAAAAAAATATTTTGGTTTCGGCATCGGCTGGTTCCGGCAAAACATCGGTTTTGGTTGAGCGAATAATAAAATTAATTACGGATAAAAAAATTCCGATCCCGATAAATAAAATTTTGGCGGTAACTTTTACGGAAGCTGCCGCTTGGCAAATAAAAAAAAAAATTGCGCATGAGCTGCGTTTAATAAAAGATAAAAATGAAAATATTAATCATCAAATTATTTTGTTAGACACGGCAAATATTTCGACATTGCACGCGTTTTGTTTTAAGTTAATAAAAAAATATTTTTATTTGGTTGATATCGATCCGGAATTTAAAATTGCTGAAGATAGTGAAATTGAATTAATAAAGTCGGATGTTTTAAATGAAGTGTTGGAAAAAAAATATGCGAGCGGTGAAAAAAATTTTTTTGAGTTACCAATGGCTTATAACAAAAAAGCTAAAAGCGATGAATTGAAAAAATTAATTTTAAAGATTTATGATTTTTCGCGAAGTATTTGTGATAGCGAATTATGGCTCAAAAAATGTAGCGAGAATTTTATTTTTGAAAAAGAAAATGGTATTAAAAAAAGTTTATGGTGGCCAGAAATTTTTTGTGAGTTGAAAGAAATAATTTTGGAAATAAAAGATTTGTGCGCAGAAAATATTTTGATTTGTCAAACTGAATTTGGTCCGGAGAAATATTTTGATATTTTTGATAGAGAAAAGATTTTTTTTGATGAATTAGAAAAAAATTTGGATTTGGATTTTAAATTTGATGACATAAAAAAAAAGTTGGATGAGTATAAATTTGAAAAACTTTTTGCTTATACACAAAAAATAATTGAGCGGGAAAATATTGATTTGGATTTGATCGAGCAGGCAAAAAAAAATCGCGATGAAATAAAAGATTTGTTTAAGAAGCTGAAGGAAAAAATTTTTTTTGATAAAGAAGATTTTATTCTGGATGATATTTGTAATTCGCATAAAATTATGAGTGAATTGATTAATGTTGTTTTAGATTTTAAAAATGAGTTGCAGAAAAAAAAGTTGGAATTAAATGTTTTGTCTTTTGATGATTTGGAAGAGTTGGCAATAAAAATTTTGTCGAGCAAAAAAAAGGAAGTTAAAAATGATTTTTATGAGATTTTGACGGATGAATATCAGGATATAAATGATGTGCAGGAAAAAATTTTAAATTTGATTTCGTGTAAGTCAAGATTTTTTGTCGGAGATATTAAGCAAAGTATTTATGGTTTTAGAAATTCGTCGCCAGAATTATTTGCGAATAAATATAATTTGTATGAGAAAGGAAATGGGAGTTTAAAAATAGATTTGAATCATAATTTTAGAAGTAAAAAAGAAATTATTGACGGTGTGAATTTCATATTTTTAAAGCTAATGACAAAAAAATTTGGCGGAATAAATTATGTTGAGCAAAAAAAAATATGTGATGAAAATAATGATTTAAAGAGAAAAAATGAATTTTATTTGATAGTGAATGAAAATGAGCAGGAAGAAAAAATAAAATGTGAAGCAAGATTTATTTGTAAAAAAATAAAATTGTTGTTGAAAAATAATGTGTGCCAAAAATTTTCGGATATCGCAGTTTTAATTCGGTCGCGTGCAAATTTAAAATTGATTAAAGAAATATTTTTAGAGAATAAAATTAATGTTGAAACAGAAAGCGATGTAAATTTTTTTGAGCTGCCAGAAATAATTATTTTGATAAGTTATTTAAAAATAATTGATAACCCGTTAAATGATATTGCATTGGTTTCGATTTTGAGATCTGAAATTTATAATTTGAGTGATAATGAATTGTTAAAAATAAGAGAGATGGATTTGGATAAAAATTTTTATGAGTGCGTAAAAAAATATGATGGGCTAAAAAAATTTAAAAGTGATTTAGAAATTTTGCGGCATGAAAAAAATTTTTTGGATATAAGTAATTTGATTTATAGAATTTTAGATTTGACAGATTTTTTTTATTTGGCGGATATAAATAATAAGCAGGCGCAAAAAAATATAATTAGATTTATTTGTATTGCGAAGGATTATGAAAAAAGTAATTATAAAGGGCTTTTTAATTTTATAAGATATCTTGAGAAACTTGAGGAAATGAAAATAAATATAAATTTTGAGGCAGAAAATAAAAATAGTGTAAAAATTTTTACGGTGCATAAAAGTAAAGGTTTGGAATTTAAAATAGTTTTTTTTAGTTTTTTAGGCTGTGATTTTAATTTTAAAGATTTGAAAGAAGAAATTTTGTTGGATAAAGAATTTGGTTTGGGGAATAAATTTGTTGATATAAATAGGCGGACAAAAATAAATACGATTGCAAGAAATGCAATTGAATTTAAATTAAAAAAGAAAAAACTTGAAGAGGAAATGAGATTATTATATGTGGCGATGACACGCGCAAAAGAAAAATTAATTTTGACGGGTAGTATAAAAAAATATAAAAAGAATTTGTTTGGCGGAAATAAATATTGGTATAAGCACGCAAGAAATTTTTTGGATTGGCTTTTAAATTGTGATTTGGAAAAAAAATTTGATTTTAATGTGATAGATGAAAGCGAAAGTTTTGTGGGAGAAAAAAATTTTGCTGGAGAAAAAAAAATTTTGCCTGTGCCGGAAATTGATTGTGATAAAAAAATAAAACAGGAATTATTTTTGGATTATGAATATGATATTTTTGTGAAGTCGAAAGTAAGTATCGCGGAATTAAAAAAAAATGATGATGAAGAATATGTTTTTGATGAACCAGAATTTTTAAAGGGAAAGAAAAATATTTTGGGTATGAAAAAAGGGACGGCGGTGCATAATGTTTTAAGAAATTTGGATTTAAATTTGGCGGCGGATTTTAATGAGATAAATATTTTTTTGGATAAATTGGTGAAGAAAAATATTATTGATAGTGATGAAAAGAAAATGATTGATGTTTTTAAACTTAAAAAATTTTTGGCGAGCGATTTGTTTTATAAGATTAAAAATGCTAGTTTTTTAAAAAGAGAATTGCCGTTTGTTTATGAGTTTGATGACGGAAAAAATAATTTAGATAAAAGTTTGATTCATGGGATTATAGATTGTTTTTTTGAGTATGAAAAAAAATTATATTTGCTTGATTATAAGACGAATAAGATAAAGGATGTGGAAAAGATAAATAATTTGATTGATGAATATAGATTACAATTGGGAATTTATAGATCAGCGTTAGAAAAAAGTTTTAAAAGAAAAATAGATTTCAGCTTGATTTATTTTTTTGATATTGATTTGGTTGTTTATATGTAATTTTTTTTGTGGCAAAAAATGCCTCCCATCTAAGAAAGGCGTCTTATTATTGTTTGTCTTTTTTATTTTTATCTATTATTTTTTCTGAATCCGGAAAATTATTATTTTGGTTATCTGCCTCGTCTTTTGTTTTGTCATTGCTTTTGTCTGATTCATCATTTTTACTTTGTTCTGATTTTGATTTGACTTGCTCAAGATATTTTTTCATATCATTAATGCGATCTGACATAAGATTCCGATCATATTCATTATCTGTTCTTCTAACATCGCGACTGTTATATGCATTATAAATGGTCGCAAAGGCTGTGAATATTGCAAACAAAGAAAATAAAATTCCGAGCATTATTTGAACGGCCAGAACCCAACCAAAAAATATAGAACAAACAAAAAGCCCCGAAATCAAAATATTAATTATACCAATAATAAATTTAAATATTGGCTCACGATATGGATTATATAAACTCCAAATTATCCACGAAATTCCTGTACCAGTAAAAGCAAGGATTGCGATCAAAATATCCGTTGTGTCAAAACCTATATCAGGCACATTTTTATTTTGGTTTTCAATCTGATTTAACCACCTCTCGAAGTAATCCGAACAAGTGAATTTCATGTTGATCTTTTTAATTTGAAACTCGTACCCAAGATTGTTGAGCATAAAATTGAGAATATCTTTCTCTGTATCTGTTTGTAATAATTTTGATTTAGACACTAATGTTGTTTTAATATCTTCTATATCTGTATTAAATTCATATGGGCGATTACTTGTTATAAATTCAACAAACCCATCAGCATTTATTTCTCGCAATACAAACACCTCCTTAATAATTACTATCAGGATTAATTTTAAAACAAAAAATAATATTTGTCAAGTACTTTTTTTAAATCGATAAAAAACTAATTTAATTTTAAGGCGTAAAAAAATAAATAATTTGATTGATGAGTATATATTGCAATTAAAAATTTATAGATCAGCGTTAGAAAAAAGTTTTAAAAGAAAAATAGATTTTAGTTTGATTTATTTTTTTGATATTGATTTGGTCGTTTATATGTGATTTTTTTTACGACAAAAAATAAAAAGACGGATTAAAAATTGTGATTTGCATCACAGTTTCGATCTGTCTTTTTTATGTTGATGAATATTTAAAGAATGATTTGTGGTTTAATGGACTATTCATGTCCTTGTCCTGCCGGAATGTCGTTGCCATTCTTATCTTTGTTCTTTTCATCTACTTTTTCTTCTTTTGGCTTATCTTTATTTTCCTGCTCTTGTTCTTTTTCTTTTATTTCTTTATTTTCACTATCATCTTTTCCTTGTTTGAGAAAATTTTCGACTTTTGTATATAGATCCTTGTATTCAGTCGATGACAAGTTATTCTTTCTATAATACCAACACCTTGATATAATTTGACGAACAACCGAAAGTGATGATAATTCCAATAGAGCAAAAATCACAGCCAGAATCACCTGTATCCAAAGTATCCATCCAAAAATCAGAGAACAAACAAAAAGTGCAGTGCATATTACACTTCCAACACCACATGCAAAATTATTTTTCGTCTCTACTACATCTTCTTTGTTACAAATATCATATTCTTTTTTTATTAACCATGCATTAATAAAAAATGTTATTCCGACTCCGGTCAACGCAAAAATTACCGAAAAAACAACTGGCCATGGAGAACGTAGTGTGTCACGTTTCTTAAGAATATCATCTGAATTACCTTTATTCTTTTTATTAATTTGATTTAGCATTGCTAACGAATATTCTCGAAACGTCCACTTGCTCCAATTATCTTTGTCAACTAACAATTCTTTATCTATGCGATTAAACATATCAACAAAAATATAATCCATGCTTTTTTGCATACCAGTTAGTTTTTCATAATTGTCACTCAAGTTTTTATGGTCTGCATAAAACTTAAAAAATCT
>CAMVHY010000076.1 GCA_947167415.1 uncultured Clostridia bacterium | reverse complement strand
AGTGTTAGCGCCGATGCAAGTTTTAAAATTTTGTAAAGATCATCGAGCTGAAGGTACTAAGATTATTGATCTTATAAAATTAGTAGAGGACATGAAATTGCCATCTACTGACTCTATTTTCTCGGGAAGTTATGCATGCCTTCGTAGTGACAGATCTAGAAGGTGGAATTGGTGCTCCTGCTGGTCAAAGGAGACACTTGTGTTTAACCAAAATGATTTCGAAGCTTATATAACTGAGTTGCCTGATAATTTAAAAGAGGAAGAGTTTGATATTTTATTTTTGATTTTTGAATTTCGTTCGGCTTTTGAAAAAGAACGTTCTAGTGATGAAAATAAAAAAATACAAAAACTTTTTATTAAGGTAGTAAATAAAATTCCGACGGAATATTTGTCGCAAAAAAAATTCGATTCATTGGCAGACTATTTTACGCAATGCAATACGAACAACGCGATTAATTTAACACGTGATGAGTTTAATAAATTTATGTCTAAAATAAACAAACAAATGGATCAGAAGGATCGTGCGGAATTTAAAAGAAGAATGATAAAATATTTTAGAATTGACGGTCGAGAAATTTCAGATCAAGAAATCGAAGATGCCTATAACAATGTAAAAGATTCTGTAGGTTTAGCTTTTGAAGATGAAGATATTGATGAAGAAAGTATAAGTAATGATGAAATTATAAACGAAAATTATAATCAAAATGATAATATGAGTGCCGCCGACCCCGTTTATTTAAATATCAACGAAGTTGAGCTAGAAAATTATAATGATTTATCAAGTAATGAACAGAAAAATAAAAGCATGCACAGCGTTGAAGATATGGATATAAATAAAAATATAAATAAGGATGAGATTGAAAACGAAGATAATAATCAAAGTGTCGCCAAACCTATTTATCCAAATATCAACGAAGTTGAGCCAAAAGATTCAACGGACAGTCCAATGAATAACAGTCAAAATAAGAATAATTCAGCATATAATATAGAAATTGCACAAATAAAAGCTAACATCAAAGAATTGAAAGACCGTAGAGTAAGTTTGGAGGGACAAATTTCCGACATTGAAAGTATTGCTAGAGAATTGTCAGATAGAAACTGGTTTGTTCAAAAGTTTTTAATGGTATTTTATTATATATTACATTTGATAAAAGAACGTGGATTAAACAGAATAGATACGCAGTTAAATAAGTTGCAAAATCAACTAAAAGAAATGGGAAGCACAGATCAAACAGACATTTCTGACAGAATATCATATCCACGAGCAACAGAACAAACAATTCCAGATATGCAATTAGATGGTGTAGTGCCAAACCAGAATAAATTAAACTAAATCGAGAGCATAACAAAAAAGCTTTCAGACTATTACGCCTGAAAGCTTTTTTAAATTTGGTTGTAAACAAATACTGGATGTAAATTCAACGAAAAAAAATTATCGAATACAAAAAAAACTCCCGATAAATCTTTTGTTTATCAGGAGCTTTTTTTTAATCAACAAGCTTTATCTTAATATTTTTCGGTGTATCTGACAAATTTACACTAAAACCAAGTTTACCAAATGCATTCGATTTTTCTGTGCCAATCAAAACATTATCTATTTCTATTTCATAATTTTTATTTGCCTGCAAATCAAAAGTTATTTGTGTGTCATCTAAGCCTTCGACACTAAAAGAAATTTCTTTTTCACTCATATTAAAATTTTTAATTGCGCTTCCAGGAATCGTTTCCATTACCAACTTATCATTCTTTTCCAACCGAGTAATTTTATTATAAGTCTTAACTTTATATTTATCATTTTCAAAAACAAAATCATCTACCTTATTTTTTTCTTCTAGCAAATAATTTCCAAAGCACAAATTATTGTTTTCAATCTTAATAATTTCTTTTACAACAGACATTTTTATCCTCCAAAACAAAACTAAAAATCGCGTTTAATTTTTTCTAAAACCAAATTAAAATCATCATCACTAAATTTATTATTAACCCATTTGATTTCTACCGTGTCACCAAAAAATCTTGGAATCACATGCATATGAAAATGATTCACAGTCTGATTTGCCGCTTCATTATTATTTTGCAAAATATTTATTCCGTCGGCTTTTAAATTTTCTTTTAATCCACAAGCAACTTTTTTTGCCATCTTTAAAATTTTTTCACACAAACCATCATCAAGTTCAAAAATATTTTCTATATGATTTTTGGGAATAATCAACGAATGCCCAATATTATTTGGAAACTTATCTAAAATCACAATTAAATCATCATCATCATAAATTTTATAGCAATCAACTTTATTATTTATTATTTTACAAAAAATACAATTTTCACTCATAAACATCACCGTTTAAATTTTTTTAAACCAAATTTTTAAATTCATCAACGAGCTCTTTAAAATATTTCAAAGCATTTTCAATTGGCTCAGGTGTTGTCATATCAACTCCGGCATTTTTTAATATCTCAATCGAATATTTACTCGATCCACTTTCCAAGAATTCACGATATTTATTTTCGCCAGATAATATTTTTTCTACCAAAGCAATTGCTGACGAATGTCCCGTCGCATACTGATAAACATAAAACGGCTTATAAAAATGTGGAATTCTCATCCATTCAATATCAGAATTTTCATCAAAAACAACATCTTTCCCGTGATATTTTAAATTCAAATCATGATAAGTTTTATTTAATAATTCAAGTGTCAACGGCTGACCATTTTCTACAAATTCATGCGCTTTTAATTCAAATTCAGCAAACATCGTTTGTCTATATAAAGTCCGTCTAAACTGCTCTATAAAATAATTTAACAAATAAGCTCTAAATTTACTATCACTATTATTTTTTAATAAATATTTAATCAAAAGTGTTTCATTTACTGTCGAAGCTATCTCAGCTAAAAAAATCGTATAATCCGCATACAAATTTTCTTGTTTTCCCCAAGAATAACAGCTATGCATTGCATGACCCATTTCATGCGCCAACGTAAACACATCATCGAGTTTATTATCATAATTTAATAAAACAAACGGATGACAACCATAAGAACCCCATTGATATGCTCCACATCTTTTGCCTTTGTTTTCATAAACATCAATCCATCCGCTATTTAATCCCTCGTCCAGCTTTCTTACATAATCTTCTCCCAACGGCAATAAAGCTTTCTTTACAATTTCTTTTGCTTCCTCAAATTCAATTTTTTTAGCCATTTCATGAACCAAAGGCACGTAAATATCATACATATACAATTCCGAAACGCCAAGAATTTTTTTTCGTAATCCCATATAATCATGCAATGCCGGCAAATATTTATGCACCGTATTTATTAAATTAAAATAAACGCTCTCTGGAATATTATTTCCATATAATTTACTTTCCAAACATGATTTAAATTTTCTTGTCTTAGCAAAAAAAACATCTTTTTTTACATTTGCCGCATAAATCGCTCTAATCGTATTTTTTTGTCTTAAATACTCAGCATAATATTTTTCAAACACATTTTTTCTAAATTCACGATTATTAGATTCCATAAATGAAACAAAATTTCCATGCGTCAACTCAACTTCCTTATTTTCATCTGGCAATTTTATTTTTCCAAAACTTATATCTGCGTTATTCAACATTCCAAAAATATCTGCCGGACCAACAGCTATATTTTTTGCATCAGCCAAAATTTTTTCTTCTTCAGAACTTAAAATATGTTTTTTCATGCGCAACATATTTTCTATATAAAACTTATATAAATTATTTTTTGCGACAAACTTGTTAAGCTCTTCTTCCGAAATATTTAAAATTTCCGGTTCAATAAAAGACATCTTTGCCGAAACTTGTGACTCAAGTTCCGTAACTTTTTGGGATATTCCATCATAAAAATTATTATTCATATCTTCGTGTAATCTCATAAAAGCATAAACATATAAACGACCTAATTTTTCTTCAATATCACGCCATTCATCCAAACATTTTTTTAAAACATCCAAATCGTTTAATTTGCCTTTAAAATTTTTTTCTATCACATCAACTTTTTTTTTTACTTCATCAAAATCTTTTTGCCACAAATCATTATTTTCAAATAAATCTTCCAAATGCCATTTAAATTTTTTATCAATCTCGCTTCTCAAAGTCATAAAAAAAATTCGCTCCCAGTTTTTTATTTTTTTTTAATATGCCGCTGATTTTGTAAAAACAGCTCTAATAATATAAATCAAAAAATATTTTTGTGTGCAAAAAAAATTATACAAACATCTTTTACAGCACATTAAAAAAAATTTCTGTGTTATAATTTATTTATGTAGGGAAAAAAATTTTTGGCGGTGATAAATCATGTTAAGAATGAGACGCGATGCTCATGAATTAATTCCTGTCACAAAAAAAAAAGTAACCTGGCAAAAAAATTCTGACGGGATAATAAAATTAACTATTTGGCGCAACGGATTAATCGAAAAATATTTATGTCAATCCATGAATTTGCCATTAAAATTTGATGTTGATCTTGATGAATTTGGAAGTTTTGTTTGGCAAAATATGGACGGTCGACAAAACATAATGGAAATAATAAAATTAACAAAAGAAAAGTTCGGCAAAAAGGCCGAACCTGTTTATAAACGTGTACTTGCTTTCATGAAACAATTATTAAATAATCGTCTTATTTCACTTAAAAAACCAAAACGCAAGAAAAAACCCAAAAAGAAAAAATAAACTATGACTCGCATTCACATAAACATTTTTTCATTTCGCTGCATTCTTGTTGGTCAGCTTTTTTTGCCGGACGATAATAATCTTTTTCGTGAGCAATTTGATATAAATCATACTGAAATTTTTCGTCACCATCACGCATTTGCTGAACAGTTTTTCTTAGTTTCTGGTTATTACACTCCGATATTATTTTCGCATAATTTACATCTCCAGACTTTAAATTATTTAAAATATCCAAAACCATATTTTTTTCATCCATAAATAAATGCCTCCAAATTTTTTTATATCATTGAAATCAAATTATTTGCACTGTTTTGTGCTTCTTGCGCAGCATCCGCAAACATTTTTTTTATCTTGCTATCGCTACATTTTTCCGCATATTCATTTAATTTCTTTGAACTTAAAATATGCGCAAAAACAATTTCACGGATAGAATTTAATTCCGCTACAGTAAAATCTGACATTCGCATTCTCCTTTTTTTATATATTTAAATTCATCTTTGACAGCCATAAATATTTTTATACATAATCCAAAAATACATTTTTTAAAGCAAAAAAAAGCACACAAAAATCTTTGTGTACCTGAATCAAATAAATATATTAAAATCGCCTTGAATTCTTAATTATAATCTTGTTTTATTGCATATTTTTTTATCTGCTCGATTATTTTTTTTGTGCCATTAGAAAAATTTGCTGCTAGCATATTTTTTAAATAAAAATCTTTTTTATTAATAAGCTTTTTTAGCGTGTTTAAAAATAGATCCTGTGACAAATCTACTTCCAAAATCATTTCACTAAATCCATTTTCTCTAAAAAACTTTGCGTTTAAAATCTGATCTCCGCGACTTGATTTTTTTGACAACGGAATTAATAAATTTAATTTTTTTAGCGCCAAAAATTCAAAAATGGAATTTGAACCGCTACGAGAAATAATTATATCGGCAAGCGCAAAAAAATCAGCCAAATCTTGATCAAGATATTCAAACTGACGATAATTTTCTTGTTTTATATCTTCAGCTAAATTATTTTTTCCGCACACATGAATAATCTGAAAATCGCTTAATTTATTTAAAATAGCTCTTATAAAATCATTTATTTTTTTACTGCCCTGACTACCGCCTATAATCATCAAAACTTTTCTTGTGTCAAAATTTAATTTTTTGCGCGCACGTTCTTTATCTCCCAAAAATAATTCTTTGCGAATTGGTGCTCCCGTCCAAACAGTTTTTTTTATATTTTTTAGCTTAAACGAGCTACACATAATTTTTGCAAACGGCAAACAAATTTTATTTGCTAGCCCGAGACTCATATCGGACTCGTGAATCACAATTGGAATTTTATTTTTCCACCCGGCAATAACAACTGGCACGCTAACAAATCCGCCTTTCGAAAAAATAATATTTGGCTTTATTTTTTTTATAAATTTATCGGCTTCAAAAATTCCTTTGCAAATTCTAAACACGTCGCTAAAATTTTTCATGCTCAAATATCTTCTTAATTTTCCACACGAAATCCCGTTATAAATAATTCCTTTTTCCGTGACTAATTTTTTTTCCATTCCGCTTTTGCTTCCTATGTATTCAACCTCAAAATTATTTTTTTTTAAATCTTCAAGCAACGCAAAATTTGGAGTAACATGTCCAGCGGTTCCTCCGCCTGTTAAAATTATTTTCAAAAAAATTTGCCTCCGAACAATTATTTTTACCCACATTAAATTTTATCTCATTACTAAAAAATATTGACAAAAACGATAAAAAACAGTACAATCGATTACATAAAAAAAATCTAGATACATATTAAAATATATACAAAATTTATAAAAATATTTTGATAAGATCTTGACAAATAAAAAATTTTCCTCTAAAACCGTTGAGGAGGGGTGAATGACGTTGCGTTGAATGACGTCATTTTTTTGTTTAAAATTATCATTTTTTATTGTACTTATTTTATAGAAGGTAGATTTTATGGAAAATAAATTTGTCTTAGATAGTGTCTACACAAAGAAAGATAAAAAAGAGAAATAAACTATAAAATAAAGTATAATAGAGGGGATTAAAAAAAAGGAGCAAAATAAACATGAAAAAAACGTATTATGGAAATGTATTATTTGACATAAGTGATGCAAAGTGAAAACTAATAAAATCGCACCTGACAAGTTAGCCTAGTTAACATGGAGGCATAGCCAAAATAATCGGAAGTTTATCAATGCAGTTGTTTGGATA
>CAMVHY010000075.1 GCA_947167415.1 uncultured Clostridia bacterium | reverse complement strand
CATGAATTTGTAGTTTAATATCTTCGCTGGTTTCCTTGTTATCAGCATTAATTCCTCTAGCCTTTTATATTGCGTTTTTGTAAGTTTCATGCCTCTATCTTCTTGATTTTTTCTTTCTGCTCAATTTATTTTTATTTTATGTGCACGCTACCTAATAAAAAACAGCACGTTTTTAAATAAATGCGCTGTTTTTTATTAAATAAACTTTTTTGTTGCTATTTGGTAGCTATATGTTATTTGTTACCATTATTTTGTTAAATTACTTTTATTTATATTTGTTTTCTCCATCTCAGGTTTTAGCCCCAAAATAATATTGCCCCGTTTTATTTCTTCGGGTTCAAAATCTTTTCTATATTGCTCGATAAATTTATCCATTTCATTTATCATCTCTTGATGTTTTTTCCCATTGCTCGAAAATTTATAGGCGACTGATCCCGGCACAACTTCATATTTATCACAGTCGAAGTAATCATCACCAAAACTGATATTCAAACAACCAAATTTAAGCCTTTCTTCACCTTTTCCATTGGCAAAATTATTTTTCTTTTCTAATAGTTTATTTTCGAAAAACTTTACACTGCCAATATTATTTAAATCACGCCATAATTGACTTATTTCATTTTCATATTTAGGTTTCCATATAAAAATATAAACAAGAGCCATTATGCCAAGTGTAAAAATAAAACTCAGCCAAGTTGTCCAATTTTCTTTCAAGTAGCTTAAATTTGTTACGTTTGATCTTTTCTCAAGATATGTTTTTCTATTTATTATTTCATCTCCATTATTCGCATTCTTTAAACGATTATAAGTTGCTGAATCGATGTTCGATTTTGTTAAAAAATCATCATGTGATTTTTTAATGTTCTCATTAAATTCGCTTTCTATTTGTTTCCCAATACGCTCATAAACTTCTTGTAATTTTTCTTTATATTTCTTGGCGAGCAAATAAATCGTTTGCTTTTTTTCTTGAGAAACAACTTCGCTCTTCAAAATTTTTTTATGAAATTCGATTTTATCCTGCAAATTTTTAACAGGATCATGGGTAATATATGAGCTTTTATTTTGGTTAAAATAATCACAAGAATATATCTTTGTTAAATCATATGATTTTCCACTAACCTCAACTATTACCTTATTATCTTTTTTTTGGTTATCACTATTCTCAAGCATTCCAGGATTTCCAGGATTATTTTTATTTTCAACCAAACCTAAATTTTTGTCTATAAGTTCGCTTAACAAATTTTTCAATTCATCGGTTACATTTATTTCTTTTTTGCCATCTAAATCGTACATACAAAATTTTTCTTGCAATTCAAACATGTCTACGATATAGCCAATATATTCTTTCTCATCAGCTAAAACTTCATCTTTGCAATCCAATAAAAACTTGATCAGCGAATACTCTAATTTTTTTAGCATATTATCCTGTTGCTGAGTTTTGTTGTTATTTTGTTTTAATTCTTCCCATATATTGCGCATAGATTTAAAATAACCTTCTAATTCGTCAACTCTACTGTAGATATTTGATAATAATACATCTTTGCCTTCGTCATTATATAAATAATAATCTAATACCCCTTCCAAATTACTTTTATTCTCGTCATCATCTTTAGTATCTATATTTAATAACTTGTCTGCATTTTCGAGTGCGAAAAAAGATTTCATCAAATCTTGTAACTTCTTTAGTTTATTCTCGTTATTATCTTTGTTACAGTTTTTCTTTAAGTCATCTAATTTAGTACTTACATGGCTTAATTCATTGCATAATATTTTAGGATTCTGAAGTATATATTTTGACAAGATATCTTGATTTTTATTGTCATCTACATCCACAAAATAATCGATAATATCTTCAAATGCACACTGGCCTAATAGTGTATTTATTTCTTTAGGTGATTTTGTATCCTGACATTTTAAAACTTGTTTAACTTTTGGCGGATTTCCAATAAAAATCTCCAGTAGTTTGTCTTTTTCAAAATTTAAATTGTCTTTTAGTTTGTCATAAGTGTCAAGCAAATCTTTAGAAGTTTCAAATTTATCTCGTAAATAATTAATGCCTTCCTCAATTAATACTTGATCGTTTGACTTTACAAAATAATCATAGATTTTTAATGTTGTTTCCGGTTTTATATTTTCTGGTATTTTAAAATTATAAAACGCACCAAAAACCAGAACTCTGTTTTGAAAAATATACTCATTACTAAAATCACTGCTTGCCAAAAAATAAATAAACTCTTCGTCATAGCTCAAATTTAATTTTCCAAGTTCATCTTTTGATATTTCGTTTATTTTTTTGAAGCTAAATTTTTTTTCTAAGATTTTATCTATATCAAATGTGTAACCACAATTTACTTCTGTATCTGTAATTTCACATACGCTATAGTTTGATTGGCATTTTTGGCATTTTCGATTAATTAATTTGAAACTTTTTGTTTTATACTCGTCTTCTTGTGCGCCAAAAATTTTTAGTTCCATGTTCTTATTAAAAGCATCAATATGGTTGTTAAAAATTCTATTTGGATCTTGTCTTAGTGCATCTAAGATTTCATTAAGCTTTACAGTTTGACGATTTAATTCATGCATACTATATTCATCAGCACCCGTCGAGCAACCAATCCTGTGTTGTAATAAATTTTCTTGCTTTACTTTACTATTTTCTATTCCATTAACAAAAGCTTCATTATTTTTCCTTGTAAATATATTTTTCGACTGCATTTGAGCAAAGAAGAAAAGTAAATCCACCAGTTTTTCATTTCCATAAATTTTATTTACAAGGTCTTTATTCGTATCAAAAAAGAATTTTACTTTATCAACTGAAAAATCTTTTTCATCAACAAAAGTTTCAAGCGATTTTTTTAATTGCTCGGCATCTCCTTTTTTATCTTCTGGAATACGACTCAACAAACAATTTATTTTATCTTCTGCCGATTCATTATCATATAACCGATTGCTCAATAATTTTGCGGTTATGCAATACAAGAATAAAAATTTATCGCCTTCAGATTTACTTTCAGGCTCTGGCATAACTCTTTTGGCAAAGCTAAAAATATTTTTCATCGAAAAAGATTGATCATTTAAATTTTGTTCTAACATAACTATCGCACTCCAATTTTTTTTCTAAATAAGATGGCGCCTTGTGTAAAAGTTAAAATCATTAACAAAAAAATGACGCCAATAAATATCGACGCCAATAAATATCGACGCCAATAAATATCTCCTTTGTTATTATAATTCAATAATATTTCTTTGTCAAGAGTTAATCTAAATATTTTCGAATAATAATCATTATCTCAAAAAAATATTTTTGACCATAAAATTTAACACACAAAACAAAAAAAACTACATGCAAGAGCACATAGTTTTTCATCCTATTTCATTTTATTTCATCTTGATTTATTCCGTAACAGAATTTACTTTTTCCAAGTACAAATTTATTTCGTCTTTAAAATTTTCGTCATCAAACATTAAATCCTTATTAAAATTATTTTTTGCCCGCTCATAATTTATTTTTTTGCACAACAAAAAGCGTCCGACCAAAATCATTCATCAGACGTTTTTTATAAGTTTTTAAAGGTTACGCATTTAAACCTTATCAAACTTCCATTTTTTTTGATTTCATAATTCTCACGCCATTACTTGTTCCTAATCGAGTTGCTCCAGATTCAAGCATTAAAACCGCTTCTTCAAGATGTTTTATTCCGCCCGAAGCTTTTATTTCACATTTATTTCCGACAGCTTTTCGCATCAACAAAATATCTGATGAAACAGCTCCAGCACTTCCGAAACCTGTCGAAGTTTTTACAAACGATGCTCCGGCGTCGACGGCACAATTACAAGCTTTAACTTTTTCTTCGTCAGTTAAAAGACATGTTTCGATTATAACTTTAACTTTTGCGCGACCAGAAACAGCTTTGACAACGGCAGCAATATCACGTTTAACAAAAATCCAATCATTTTCTTTTGCTGCGCCAATATTCATTACCATGTCAATTTCTTGTGCACCGTTTTCTATTGCTTCTTTTGCTTCAAAAACTTTTGTATTTGTGGAATTTGCTCCAAGTGGAAAACCAATTACCGTACATACTAAAACATTGCTATCGAGCAATTTTTTTTTTGCGAGCGAAACACGGCATGGATTTACACAAACAGCTTTAAATTTAAATTCTTTCGCCTCGTTACATAATTTTTTTATATCACTCTCTGTCGCATCAGGTTTTAAATTTGTATGGTCAATATATTTTTCAATATCGCTATACATAAAAAAACAACCTCCTAATTTTTTTGTTTTAAGTTTCATTTTACTACCAAAAAAATATTTATAACGACAATATTGTTTTACTACGACATTTTTGTTTTTTGGTTTACGATACTTGTTTTATTTTTAAATTTAAATTTATATTTGTCGTTGTTTTTGTTCGTACAAAAAGTTTTTTATTAACACTTTTTATTTTATCGTATGATTTTTATTAATGAAAAGTATAGGATTCTCTTCATTAGACAGTTTTTGCTTTTTCATAGCTTCTAAAGATTTTAAAGAAAAAAAGCAATAGCTTTTGGCAATCGTACCATTCTTCGACCATCTACTAAATCTCATATAAATCGTGTGCCAGTTTCCATATTTTTTTGGTAATGCCCTCCATTTGCAACCATTCTCTATTATGTAAAGCATTGCACACATGAATTTGTAGTTTGATATCTTCGCCGGTTTCCTCGCTATCGGCATTAATCCCTCTAGCTTTTTATATTGTATTTTTGTCAGTTTCATGCTTCTATCTTATCGCTTTCCTTTTTGTTCAATCTATTTTTATTTTATGTGAAAACTATCTAAAAGCGCAGTCTATCAAAGTTTTTTTGTTAATTAAGTTTCAAAAAATAATTTAAAACACTTGACACTCATTATTTTTTTATTTTATAATAAAAATAAGTCCGTTGGACCTTAAATTTGATAATTTATTTGGTTGGAAAGTGTTTTTTTGATTTGCATTTAAAATGTTTTTTGTTGATTTTATTTTGAATATGGGGGGAAGTATCATGGAAGACAAAAATTTTAGCAACAAAATAAATAGTGAAGAATATGATGATGATATGTTAAATCAATCATACGAAGATGTTTATTCTATTAACGAGAATAAAAATGCAATAAAAGAATTGGTGTATGGTGATGTTTATGCGACGTTCGGTAAACAAAGTACTATTAATCTTGCATTAGATAAAGACGAAAATAAAATTGGTATCGCTATTGGTATTAAAACTACTGAATCGATAACAAGAAACTGTTTGAATTATGCCTTTTTAGCGTCTTGTGGAGAGAGAGTACCTCATATTTTACGTAAATTTAAAAAACCTGATGTTACTGAAGATTGTGATTCTGATTTTGAAGTTCAAAAGTTTTTTCCACATGATGGAGAAAATAATTATTTTTCACCGAATTTCAATGACAGTTGTGGTATTTTTTATAATATTCAGGGTGCAAGCAATATTCAACAGCTCGTAATAGCTGAATCAGAGTATATGTGTTACAGAAGTTATTTACGTATGTATGTTATTCTAACTGAAGGTGATGTAGATTTTAAAACACAATTTATTGACCATTTTGCAACCCTTTTTGCAGATGAATTATGTTTCGATATTCAAGATAGAAATAAAGGAAATATTCTTGTTGTACCAAGCAAAGATGGAAACAAAAAAGATATTGTAAACATTGATGTCGATTTTGGATGGCAAAAAAAAATAAGCGAGAAATGTTATTTATGTTTATATTTAATAGCAAAAAATGTGATATTTAAGTTTGACGAATTACTCGACGAAAATTATATGAAAACCCATGTCAATAAAAGTTTAAATAAAAAATATAAAGCAGACAAAGAATCAGTTAATTTTAAATTTACACAAGGCCAAGAACTAAAAATATCACAAGAAATTATCGCTGAGATTGATAAAAAAATTATAGAAAAAATAGAACAACGGCTAAATTTTAGGAAAGATAAATTTGTACAATATTATATTGATAATTGTATTAGAAGAGGTGATATAACTAAACAAGTTGCCTTCTCAGATTTTCAAACATTTATGAAATCGTTATACGAACATCTAAAAAAACAAGCTGAGTTATTAAAATCAAACAAAGACTTTGGTCATTTTAAGCAACCGTTCAATGATTTTATTGAAAAAAATAAGGATTATCAAAGTTTTAATAATCTGTCTGCGGAAGATTTTAATAAAAAGTGGGATGAAAGAGCGAAAGTATTAAAGAACCCCAAAAAGATAGAAGAGAAAAAAGTTAATATATCAGTTTTTCCAACATCAGGACAAATGTTCACAACCATTGATAGTAATAATAATTCTAAAAAGAAATCCGAAACCGGAAACAAAATCATAGACAAAATCGACGCCAAAAAATGTAACAACGATAATTTGTTTGATAATAAGAATTTGATTGATGAGAGCGAGTATAATAGGGCAATTGGTGTTTCAGATAGTATTTCTTACAAAGGAAACAAAAAGAACAACGAAAGTCAAACACAAACCAATGGAACGTATTTAATGAAATGGCTTTTAATTATTTTGGGACTTTGTTTTATCGGCGGAGGAATTGCATTATTTTTTATGGCGCCAACTTTGGCTTTGGCTGCAAAAATTATTGCTATCGGTTTGGGAATTTTAGGAGGCGTAGCTTTTGGCTCTGGACTTTTCTATAACAAAATCGTCAATCATTATTGTCAAGAACCTGGATCTTGTTGTATAAGTTTTTTGACATATACTATTTTGGAACCAAAAGAAAAAAATAAAGAAAATAATATAAATCTCGAAAATCAAGAAAATAATATGATTAAGGACGAATAAGGATAGAGCTAAGTAAAAATTTTTATCTGGTTTTATAAATTTATAAATCCCGGTTTGATTTTTTATCAAATCGGGATTTTTTTGTACTTAAAAAAAATTT
>CAMVHY010000074.1 GCA_947167415.1 uncultured Clostridia bacterium | reverse complement strand
ATATTCAGCTCCATACCCATCCTTACCGCACGTCGATTTACAATTATCTATTTTATCTTCCACATATCCCAACAATTCAACTAATATTGATACATTTGTTTTTTTATAGGACCAACTTTCATAGAATGTACCACATGCCCATTCTCCTGTTTTAAGAGCATTCAAAAATTGAAAAATGTGACATTTGTTTAGCATTGTTAATCTCATCAATTTTAAAATATCGTCTAAATCGTCTTCAATGAGCCGTTCGTACATAGGTTGCCAGCCAAACATCCCAGTTATACAACGATGAAGCTTTTTAATGTCATCCAAACTAGTGAACTGACATTTAGATAAAAGAGTCTTGAAAGTTGTAAAAATGGAGCGTACTATACCTACACTAGCGCTGTGTTCATTATCTTGATTGGAACTAAAATCATTGCCAAAATCATCAGGATATACAATGGATTTAAAAAAATTAACTAAAAGATTAATTGTACTAAATAATATTTCTTGATCTTGGGCATATTTTTCCTTGTTGGACGTCATTTCATTTTCTATTTTTAAAATAATATCTTTAAGAGAATTGATTTGCGATTCACGTCTACTGCCCGATGCAAGGCAAATATCGACAACCTTATTTTTTTTCATAATTCTTAAAACATCTATCACGGATGTATTTTGTGGAAGTCGTGATACAGCATATATGAATCTATCTATTGTTTTCTCATAACATTCAATAGCAACATTGTTTTCTATTTTCTGTGACTGTAGCAAGAATTTCTCTAATGAGTTAACACCTTTAAAAACTCTTGAATCTTCATTTTTTACCAAGTTAGAAAAATTTAAAGCGTCATAAAGTGGTTCAAGATTCAATAAGTCAAATACACTGTTATCCTCAAATGCAAGCAATATTCTTTTTGCTTTATCTTGCCGCGTTTGATCATCTTGCGCGTTTTCTAGACAATCTTTAATTTTTTCATTTAACGCTACTTTTAGCTCATCAACCCAACACCAACTAAATTCTTCTATCCTCAACTTATCTAGTATTTCCCAAATAAATTTCACTTCATTACTTGTAATATCTTCGATAGTCATATTTTTAATTGATTCACAAAACATCGAGCATAATATAGGAATTCTATAATCACGTCCATACATTTCCTTTCGCTTATCTGTAAAAGTATTGCTAATGTATTTCGATAATTTAACGATTGAATCTTTTGTACTTGGGCTATATACAAGATTAAATATTTTACTTATTGTTAAAAATACGTGCTTGCCTTGTTCTAATTTTTTGATTTGCTCTTCAGAACAGTTGTGTCCTGTGGTGTTACGGTTTAAAAAATCATCAGTTTTAATTTTTTCGAAAAAATTACACACAAAATCAATATAGTCATTTCGATTTTCATCAGTAATATTTTCATTTTTCAAACAATCATATAGCGCTTGAACTGCGCTTTCAAAAACTGCACGAGAACAATTACTTATATTACTCATAGTATCAATCTGATACTTATCTTCTTTGACAACATCTAATAACGTTTTGTCTGCTGGAATACGAGAAATAGCATATAAAAAACGTAATATGCATAACACACTTTTAGAAGCACCACTGGATTCACTGTCAAAAAAAGTACTGTCGCAAAAATTTTTCAAATTATCAAATGTCTTAAATTTTTTCATGTCGTTTTCATTATCAACAGATATTTTATTTATAGTATCCAAAAGCGGGAATAAATTTAATAAATTAAACTGACTAGCCGGAGAAAACATAGTTTGTTTCACTGGACTATACTGCGTTGTACCAATCTGATTTAGGAAAGCAATAACATCGTTCAATTTCTTTTTAACGTTGTCTTTATTCTGATTTTCACCATTTTTATATGGTTTGTATGATCCATGTAAGTTGCTAACAAAACCTTTACAATCTTGCAACCAAGAAATCAAACGTGGTTCTTTTTCGCTTTTTTCTTTCAGAATATCAATTAAATTCAAAACCGAAATATTATCTCCAAGGTTATTAGCTATATGCATAATCGCCTGTTCACGGTAATAATCAAGATCTATGGAATCAAATACTGGCAATACGTTTTCAATCCATATTTTTAAATCTTCCTCATCGACAAATTTTCCATTTTCATCAAGTAACCCTAATTTTTTTGCGCACTTTAACAAATTATCTAAAACCCATTTTTGTTCCTTTGGAAGCTTTACTCGCTTTAAAAATTTCAACAAAATTAAAAAATGTTTTTTCTTATCTTTTTTTTCTCCTGATTCTACGGCAGGCAAAACTTTATCTCGAAAAAATGTTGATAAATAATCATCACTAAATTTGTAAACGACTTTATTTTTATCATCGCAATATATATTTTCCAAAACATCAAATACGGAAACTTGATCATCTGTGCTCGATAAAATACGTTCAAGTATTCTCTCATTATATTTCTCGATTAACGCTGTTTGTTTTAATTCTATCTGATCACCCTGACCACCAGTTCCTTCATTTGCTGGTATATCTCCCAAATTAAATGTACCTTGGATAAAATATTTTAACGATGATTCATTGACCCATTTTTTAACATCTTTTACATCTTTAAATTTTTCTTCTTTACCTGTTGAGCGAGCAAGCATAGAAATTATTTTGTCATAAAATTCATCTGCGAGATTGACAATGTTTTTAGGCATTTCCACGCCATCAATATGTCCGCTACAAATATAAATGTGTGCCGATAAAAATGCACAAGCTATTAGTTCATTTAATGACGTATCAAATGATTCTAATTTCAGCAATTCTTGTACTTGCTGTAGTCGTGCATTAAATAATTTAGGCGGCTTCTCCAAAACCGACAAAATTCGCTTACGAATCATTTCAAATAAACGATCGAATTCTTCCTCAATTTTAAATGTATTACTTCCATTATCCAAACAAGCTTTTCTTAACATACTTTCAAAAAAACATCCACCAAGAATAAATTTACCTCTAAAATTTATTTTATTGTATTTATTGTCCGCAAATAAATCCAATAATGTATTCTGCAAGGTACGACCAAACGCGTTAAATCTCTGTTGATACGTATAATTTGATTTTGGCATTTGATTTTCGATATTTGGATAAGATTGAAAATCATAATCTTTGATGAATGTTTTTGCTTTTGAATAATCCATGTGCAAAAACAATTTTCTCATAGCGTTTATACACCGATCCTGAAGATTACCAGAATCACAAATAACATATTCCAATCTATTTTTAGGTTCTAACTTACTGGTAATTTCTTTAAGTTTGTCTGGCTCAGCACTTCCAACTATTACCGGTAATTTTTTAATCACAGCTCCGAGAGTGTGACTCTTTAAATCACTTTCATCAAATATATTTATGATACCCATATCACAAATTTGTGCATCGAGAAAATATCCATCTGTAATACCGGTTTCAATAAATTTCACGAAACTGGAAAAACTGTCACGTCGTTTCACTTCACCTTCATATTCGGGCAATACATCCGTTTTGAAAATGCTTAAGCATTTATTAAAAACAGCACAGTCTTTAATATCCATTTCTTTCAGTATATCTTGAATCTGTTGAAAATCTGTTTCGAATTCAAATTTACCATCTTTCTTTTTAAACATAACTTTTATATTTTCCAGCGAACACAAATTATCACCATATGATTCATATCTATCATAAATTTCTTTTAATGATTCTATTTTTTTATTTGCTTTATCTGCTAGATTTTGATTTTCATTTTGTAGATTTTTCAAGATTTCATTTAGCTTCTCTAGAGATCGAACAAACAAAACAGCAAAATTTTCTTCGATATCAAAATTAGATTTTAATGGCTTTCCTAATATTTTTTGAGCAGTACCTATAAATTTATTTTCGTTTGTTCTGTCTACTGCTTCGTTTACATATCTAGAACCTAAAGCAGGAATTTTTTTTATTATTGTTTGATAATCTTCGAAAAAATGTACGCGATCAGCTATAGAAGAAAAAAACTTTTCGACGCCATTCTTATCTTCGTTTTTATATTTTTCACATATTTTTTTAACTTCATCGTCGCCATACATTTCGTTAATTTTTTCCAAGAGGTCAAAAAAATTTTTAAAGTTGTCATAAATATCATTGCTTTTATCAACGTGCATTAGAAATTGAGTTTTAATAGCTTTAGCTTTAAATCCAAACCAGTTACAAATATGCTCAATATTTTGGTTAAAAGTCTCCCTGCCTAATTTTTGATAAAACAACACAACCTGTTTTTTTAAATTACTAGCTTTTGCTTCCAAATCTTTAATTTCTTTATAAGTTGGGGCTAGTTCCTTATATTTTTTTATTGTGTCTTGATTTAGATGTCTTAAAATATATATTTCGGAAAATTTTTCCCAAGTCTCATCTGTTCGTTTGCTCTGATATATCTCGATCATAGTTGATAATTTATTTGTTTTTGACTTTATATCTCCATCGCCTTTAGCAAACCATATTTTTGATAACTTTTCAGTATCTGGCCTTTGATCTGAATTCCAGACACGTTTGACAGCTATAACACTTTCAAAATATTTTTCGATCTCATCGCGCATATTTTCTATTTCTTTCTTTTCATCTTCAATTTTATTTTTAATGTTCTCATTTTTATCTTTGAGCAACAAACTTTCATGTAACTTCCGAATGATATTTTTGTCAGCTTTACTTAATGTTTCTTTTACATCTTTATCATCAAGAAGAATTTGACTCATTATTTCTTGAGTTTCTTTTCCTTCTAACCCTTTGATGTGATAATCATTTTCAATTATTACGTTGTCTTCATTTGGTTTATCTAAAACATAATATTTTTTTACAAAATCAATCCACTTAAGCCCGAGAGACAACCTATGCATACAATCAAAAGCCATATTAATCATGTTTGTATCCAAATTTTCTGTATTAATCACTTTTAGTAAACCATACTTTTGTACAAAACTTACAAAATCCATGTCTTTGTAATCTTGTTGAATTAGTGGTAACATCAATTCTTCAAAAGTCTGAAAATTATCAACCTGATTTTTATCTCCCTTTATGTTTTCCAACTTTTGTTTATCTAGACCACAATATTTTTCAATAAATCCATCGACAGATATTTTGCCTTCACAAATATTTTTAAACATAGCACATAATATTGAATCGAGCTTATCATAACTAAGTTCACCATTTTCATCATATTGACCAAGATGATTTTCAATAGAATTATCGGATTCGTCTATAGCATATCCATTGCAAATCAGACCGGCATTTCTTCTTATGTTTTGCATAAAATCCGAAAGACCCGCATATTTGTTTCCATCAGGGTTATTTTTGTCATCAATACTAATGCTAGTTTCTTCTATTTGTTTTATACTATCGATTATAAATAAAACTTTGCTTACCTCTAACGCATTGCTAATTCTGTATTCATTATTCTTAACATTAACCTTATTAATCGCATTTACCATCTCTGAAAAATTGTTAATGTTAATCTTATCTCCAAGCTTCTGGCAAAAAGATTTTATGCTTTCCTCGTTATTTAAAAAAATAAATGACACCTTGTCAGCAATATTAGCCTCGATAACATCATCTATATACAATGATAAAATTATGTCCAAAAATGATTTATAAACGTCTGTAAATTGTTTAAAACGAGAATTTTCACCCACAGATTTATCGAATAAAATCATTAACTCATTTATTTTTGATATATGCAAAAACAACGATTTAAATATTTTTTTCCGTGATTGTGCGTCATCCCAATTTAATGCTGATTTAATTGTTTCGCTTATTTGTAATAATTTCTGTTTTTTATTATTATCTAGGTGCAATAAATTGGTCTTCATGGTACTTTTATCTAGGAGAATAAATTCTTCCATGATAATCATTGCTGCAAAATAATTATTTTCGTCACCATTAAAAATATATTTTAAACACTCGGTTATATTTTCTGAATTATTTTCGTTCGACAACTGTGTTTCAAAAAAATCAAACAACATTTCTTCCACAGATAAGTTATTATTATCTAGACCTTTGTTCTTGACAAATTTTTGGAAGAAATGTCTCCACTGCATTTTTACTTAACGAAATTTTGTCTTTAGTTTCTAATTTATTTTTTAACTCATCCAACTTATTTTTAGGACAATTTCCACATGCTAAAATTTGTTTTGCTGACCAAAAATTAAAAAAATCATTATAAAATCTAGCAAATGCACTGACTTCATTTTCGTTTTTGCATTCTTCAGTATCAAACAACGACAAAATATCAATAGGTATTAATTGCAATATTGTTGAGTTTCGCTCCAAATCCGGCTTAACTGTGTTGTAAGACTTAAGAATTGTGTTATACACAAACTTACACCAATCAGTAATATTTAACGATTTCCAAGCTTCTTCGTCTATATTCTGCTGCCAATGTGATTCAAAAGAGAAGGATTTAAAATCATTATCAGCCATTTTTTTTAATAAAACTTTTTGACCATTCAGAGTTAATTTTGAAAAATCAACCTCTCCGATTTTCTCATCAGATAAGTCATTATATCTTGATAATATAACAGTTTCTACAAGTTCATTATCAAAATATTCTAAACTCAATTCATTTAATACTCTTTTATCGATTCTACCAATAACCAATTTCAAAATTTCAATCATCTTTTTTTGATTTTCTGGGTTATCTTCATTGTACAAAAATGTATTTATATCATCTGCAGCCAATTTAGAAATCAGTCCACACTCAACAACAAGTTTAGCATCGAGCTCAATAATTTCGTTTTTATGGTCATCATTTTCAAAATACCTCATTAGTTTCTCTTTACTTAAAGAGTCTCTATCTATCAATTTGTTTTCTACCATTAAATCAAAATATTCATTTGCTAATATTTCATATGCATTCTTATAACAGCACTCTTTATCTGCTATAGATTTTTGAGCTGTTTCAATAAGTATCTCTTCTAACGCTTGCTCTAATTCTTCTTTT
>CAMVHY010000073.1 GCA_947167415.1 uncultured Clostridia bacterium | reverse complement strand
CTACGTCTTTTTTTAAATCTGGATTTTTCTCAAGAAACTTTTTTAAATTTTCATTTTTAACAAAATGTAATTCATTTGTTTGATTGATTGATTTGGCTTCCGATTTTTTCTTGTTTTCTATTTCCATTTTTTATTTCACTTGCTTCTCTCATAGCAAACACTCCTTTTTTATAAAAAAATAATCCACAACATAAACATATATTTATTTTAACATACAAAAAAATTATGTCAAGCAAAAAAAATTTTTTTAAATAAAATTTAGCCTCGATATTAATTTTTTTTACAAAAAAAGACCAATCAAATTGATGATTGACTTTTTTTTTAAGATAAATTTTTTGTTATGGAGGAAATTATGGATTATTTGTGTTCTTTTTCCGTATTGATCGGTTCTAATTGAAGATTATTATTATTTTGTTTCGTTGTATTGATTTCATTGTCATTGAGTATTATTTTATTTTTGTTTACATCAAAAGTTGAAATTTGTTCGAGTTCTGGCTCTTGAAAATTTCTTATCTTATCCAAATCAAAAACTTCAATGGCGCGATTTATAGGTTTAATTTCGTTATAGTTTTCTCTTATGCATAAACCTAAATAAACTCCAACCGCAACAGCAAGTATAATGCCAACTATTCCAAACCAAAAAAACCATGTTGCCGCATAAATTTCCAGAGAACAAATAGTTAAAACCGTAGCCGAAGCAATAATTCCAAATATAAAAATCGCTGTTAATTGCTTTTCTCTCCGAGTAAACCAACTAAAATTATTTTCAATATACCAACTGTAATACCCTTTTCCATTTTGAAGTTTTTTTTGACACGAATTTAAATAGTTATAAAAAAGTTGTTTATCCTCGTCAGGTAAATTTTTTTCTAGCATGTGATGAAATTGCAGAAAAAAGTTATAGCGGTCTTGGTTAGAGAGCAAAGTTAAAATTGTTTTTCGATTTAATATGTATTTAGATATGATAAAAAATCCCTTTAATTGGTCACTACAAAAAAGTTTAAAGTTTTCTTAAAAGAAGCGCCACATAACAATTTGCGTGTATCTGAATTTAAGAAACCCCCAACTAGGAATCTTATATGATCATTTATGTTTCCTATTCCAATATATTTATAACTGTTTACAACGCAAAAAATTTCCGTTAAATCAACATCGTAGCTTGGATTAATGTTTTTCAATTTTTCTTTATCACATTCGAATATATCACCGGGTTTTAATTCATTAAACTCGCATGTTATATTGTCTAATATCACTAATAAGTCAGCATCATCATTGTTTGTATTTTGTTCTTTTTTAATAGCTCTCTCTATTAGCACACACAACACAAAGTCTTTAAATAAGATTCTTGCGTAATGAAATATCATTTTTCTTAAATATGTTTTAGCAGTATCAAGATTGGATAACTGATTCATTTCTTCTGGCGAAACTTGACCAGATAAGCTATCTTTTGTGCATCCATATATATACTTATCTATTTTAACTAAGATATCATAGGCGTCATTTACCATATTAATATCTATACCTTTCTTTTGCTTCAACTCACAAACCAAATTAAACATATCAATAAGATTTTTATCTTTAGCGGTCTGTAACAAGTTATAGAAATTACTATTTTCTATTAACAGATCGTTATTCAAATTAATTTGTATTTCATTTCCTTCACTTATAGCAAGCACTCCTTTTTTATAAAAAATAATCTACAACATAAATACAAATCCATTCTAACATACAAAAAAATCTATGTCAAGCAAAAAAAATATTTTTTTAAATAAAATTTAGCCTCGATATTCATTTTTTTTGCACAAAAAAGGATCAATCAAATTGATGATTGGCTTTTTTCTTTAAAGATAAATTTTTTGTTATGGAGAAAGTTGTGGATTCTATATGTTTTTTTCTGTATTGACCAATTCTGATTTAGGATTATTATTTTGTTCTGTTGTACCGATTTCACCGTTATTTATTATTTTGTTTTTGTATATTTCAATCGTCGGAATTTTTTCGAGTTCCGGATCTTTAAAATCTCTTATCTTATCCAAATCGTAAACTTCAATGGCGCGATCAATTTCAGCTATTTTGTTTTGTATTGTTTTACCTTCTTTTTGAAGATCACTTGTCAATTTTCTCAAGTCATTCCAGTTTTCTTTTAGACAAAAAAACAAACGAATTCCAACCGCAACAGTAAGTACCACCCCAACTATTCCAAACCAAAAAAACCATGTTGCCGCATACATTTCTAGAAAATAAATGGTCAAAACCACAGCCGAAGCAATAATTCCAAAGATAACAACTCCCGTTAATTGCTTTTCTCTCGTACCAAACAAAAGGTATTTATATTTTTCGTTTTGAAGTTTTTCTCGACATGAATCTAAATAATCATAAAAAAGTTGTTTATCTGCATCCGGCAAATTGTTTTCTAGCATCTGATGAAATTGCAGAAAAAAGTTGTAGCGATCTGGCGTGGAAAGTAACGTTAACAGTAAGTTAGGATCAGGGAAAGAAGTGTACAAAACCATCATTCTACGTATATAAATTAAACAATTTAAACACTGTAACTTAATTGATACGGCAAATTTATTACTTATCAACAAAGTTCTTATATTACTATCCGATACATCTTGAATCCGTTTCAAAAATAAGGCTTTTAAATCATCATAATCCGAAATACCATTAAACAGTTTCATATGTTCTTTTGAATGAATATTATTTAATATTAATTTTCTGTTTGATTTTGATATTTTATTATTTGTTACTAAACCTGTAACCTGATCATAATCTTTATCTTGGCCGTTTAAGTTAATGTAATCATCATTGTAGCATCCAAAATTATTTATTAAAGACATGTCTAACAAACATGTATAATAAAAAAATTTTTTTGCATTAAGACAAGATTCTAGCTCTGTTTTATCTTCAAGACTATCCAACTTTTTTGCTTTCTCTTGTGCTTCTTGTGTCGTTTTAAATCCTAACTTATTCATTTTATCGATAATCTTGTCAAACTGTTTTGTCGTTTTAATGTTGAAATTTTTTAACATACGTTCATAACTATAAATTCTTTCTGCATCGAAATCAGCTTGTTTATATTTTTCATCTTTATAATCGTGCAATTTTTTATTTTGCTGGCCTGTTTTTTCTATTATTTCGTGCTGTAATGCAGTAATTTTATTAACTATGGTATCAAACTCTTCTATCGTTTTAATTCTAAAGTCCATTAACACATTGTTAACAATCTGTATGGCCATCTTTTTGTCGTCTTTGTCGTTTTTAAAGTTGTTTAGTTCTTGCTTCTTGCGTTTTATGTCTAATTTTAGAGATGCAGCTTTTTTAACCATTTCATCAAGCTGTTCTGTGCTTTTTATTTTAAAATTATTTAACGCGTTCCAATAACAAAAAAACTTTTTTCCACTAAGAAACAGTTCTAGCTTTTCTTTATTACTAAAATCACTCTTATCAATTTTTTCAATTTGACTTCTTGCATTTTCTGGTGATATATATCCCAATTCAAACATTTTGTTCAAAATATCATCAAATTGTTTGATTGTTTGAATTTCTAATTTGGTATTGATTAAGTTTTCTGTTTCTTCAACCTCATTTTTTAACTCTGGATTTTTATCAAGCAATCTTTTTAAATTTTCATTTTGAACAAGATGTAATCCACTTGATTGATTGATTGATTGGTTGCGGCGTTTTCATTTTTTTCTTGTTCTCCATTTTTTATTTCACCTGCTTCGTTCATAGCAAACACTCCTTTTTGATAAAAAAATAATATTTAATTTAAACACAAATTTATTTTAACACATAGAAAAATTTATGTCAAGAGAAAAAATATTTTTTTAAACAAAATTTAGCTTCCACCATTAATTTTTTCATATAAATCATGGAGTGTAATAAATTTTTTGCTATGAGATTTATTTCTTATGAAACTAATAAATTTTGAATCAAACTTTTTGCAAATTATTTTTTTTGGCTCCTCGACAAACATAATTTTTATTTTCTGATTAACAAAATTTTTTTTTGCCAGCTCATTAATTATTTTTTTTGACAAAAATCTATCCTTCTTAAATTTATTTGCCATAAAAATTATTTGCGCGTGCCCAAGATAAATTTTTTTTTCCGACTTTTCCTCAATTTTTTTAACCGCAATAGCAAAATTTTTTCCGATTCCAAGCTTTATATTTTTTTCATTATCATTATTTTCCTTATCAAAAAAATTAAAATCACTTTCCAAAATATCTAATTCAAAATCATTTTTTTTATTTTTATCCAACCCAATCGCGATTACAAAATTTCTGTTTTCTAACTCAACTAAATCTTTGCCACCAAAAAATATAATTACAAAAAAAATTACGCACCAAAAAAAAATTTTTAAGCCTTTTATTTTAAATCACCCGACCTAAAAATATTTTTCATGACAAATAAACTTAAAAACAAAAAATAAATTAAACTTCCAAACAAACAAATCATCAGCCACAAATTTTTTTGCGAAATCAAATTAAAAACAAAAATCAAACCCAAAATCAAATCACCGTTTTTACCACTCAAATTTCTAAACAACTTTTTTATAAAAAACAATTTTCCTGCCAACAAAATAAAAAACGAAACAATTACAAAGCTAATAACAAAAAAATCTTGTCCCTGAATAAATCCTCCGGGCAAATCCGTCAAACTCATAAATTTTAAAATTCCTAATCTCATATCAAAATTTATTTTTAAACGCATGGCATAAATCAAAATAAATATCACAAACCAAACAAAAAATACCGCCCGCAATATTTTTCTCTTATCAATTTTTTTTTTTCTTTCATCATAAAAATCCAACAAAAATAAATAATCCAACTGCGAAAAAATAAATATCCCATCAAAAATTTTTTTCCAATCAAAAAATAAAAAATCATCCTCATAAACAATTTTTTTTATACTAAGCAAATTTATTACAAAAAAAATTATCAATGGCAAAATTAATAACCAAACCAAAATTTCACATAATCTCGCGCGTGTTTCATATCCTTTCAAAGCTAAATAATTTCCGGCTAAAAATAAAATTAACCCGACAATAAATTTATTCGTTTCAGGCAAAATAAATTTTTTTGCGATTTCCATAAATAAACTCAATTCAAAACTTGCACTCAAACTTATTTTTATTAGCAATAAACCATAAATAAATTTTAAAACATATCCGCTTAAAAAATTTTTTTCTCGCCATTCAATCAATTTAAAATCTAAAATTACAATTGCAAACAAAAAAAATAATAAAAACAACATATTAAAAATAAATCCATTAAAAAATAATTCAGGCAATAAAATTAAACCCAAAGCTAAATTGTTTGCCACAATCAAAATTTCTAATTGCCTCATCGAAATTTTTTCGTTTTCAAAAATTCCCATCGACATATTTATTTTTCACCAACAAAAATTTTATTTTTAATTAATCATTTTTGCCTGATATTTTTATTTTGATTCGCAAACAACGGTCTCTTTTTCATTTTAAAAATTACAAGTCTAAAAAACGTATCTTCCAAATCATTAAAATTATTTACTTCGCCAGAAACAATCGGATATAAATATGGCATTCCAAAAGATTTTAAACTTACTAAATGCGTCAAAATAATTAAATTCGCGATTAAAAAACCAAACAAACCAAACAAACCCGAAAAAATAATTATAAAATATTTTAATAATCTCAAAGCCGAAACAAAACTTGCATTCGGAATACAAAAACTACAAATCGCAGTCAAAGCAATAATAATTATTATAATCGGACTAACTAAACCGGCTTCGACTGCTGCCTGTCCAATAATTATTCCGCCAACAATTCCTATCGTACTTCCAATTGGATTTGGCAATCTAATTCCTGCTTCGCGCAATAATTCAAACGCTAATTCCATTATTATAATTTCTAAAAAACTGGAAAACGGAACATTTTTTCTTGCTTCCGCTAATTTTAATGTCAACTCAATCGGAATCATATTCGGATGATATAAACTCAAAGCTAAAAAAAATCCTGGCAAACAAATCGAAACTATCGCCGCAATATATCTCATAATCCGTAAAAAATTCATAATTTGCCATCGCTCATAATAATCTTCAGACGATTGAAAAAAAGTTGGCAGTGTCGCTGGCACAATTAAAACAAACGGTGAATTATCGCAAATAATTATTATTCTACCTTCCAAAATTGCCGAAGCACTTTTATCTGGCCGCTCAGTTAATTGTGATTGGGGAAAAATCGATTTCCATGACATATCCAAAAATTGCTGTAAATATCCTACGTCCAAAATCGCATCAATATTTATTTTTTCAAGTTTATCTATCAAATCATTTACGATTTCATCCCGCGCAATATTTTTTAAAAAAACTATGGCTATATCAGTCTGGCTTCGTTTTCCAATTTGCATTTGTTTTATTTTAAGATTTACATCTCTTATTCTTCGCCTGATTAACGCCGTATTTTTTCTCATACTTTCTGTAAAAGAATCTTTCGAGCCATAAACGACTGATTCGATTTCACAACTTTCAATGCCTCGTCCGGGAAATTTCTTGCTCGAAATAATAATCGCTGTGTCAAATCCGTCAAATAATAAAACCGTGTTGCCAGACAAAATCTCTAAATTTATTTTATTAATTTCTTTTTCTTCCTTAAAATCCGCCGTTGTTATCCCAAAATTTTTCATTTCGCCAAAAATATTTTTTCTCGAAAACAAAAAAAAACTGCGAGTTAAACGCGTAATTATTTGTGTATCAATTAATTCGCGATCAACAAGCATATCTATATAAGCCACACAAAAAAAAATATTTTTTTTTACCCCAGCCGGAATTTTTTTTATTACAAAATCGCCACAGTCAATAAAATTTTGCTTAAGCAAATTAATATTTTTTTCGAGATTATCATCCAACAAAATAAAATCACTTCGCTTTTTTTTACATTATCATCACCAGTTTCAAAAAATATTTTCGATAAGAAGAAAATTTAATAGCAAGAACTT
>CAMVHY010000072.1 GCA_947167415.1 uncultured Clostridia bacterium | reverse complement strand
GTAAATATGATTTGAAATTATTTTTTGTCCAACTACATATTTTTTAAATTAATTTTTTAAATAAACTATTGACAAACTGAATTTTATATATTAAAATAAAAATATTATTGCATGTACTGTTTTTTAGGGGGAGTAGGAAATGGAAGAAAAAAATAATTTGATTGAAAATAAAAAAACGGATTTTATGGATGGGTTTAAGTATGAAATTGGAACCACTGGTATTTTGCTGACTAAACATGCTAAAAATATGCCTCTTGCTAGCGATGCACCAAATGATTTGGAAATAAAAAAAAGGTTGCAAGAATTTTTAGAAAGTGGTAACAAGGAAAAAAGTGTAAATATTGATTCGGTTAATTTGATTTTTAAAAAGTTAATTGAACAAAATTGTATTATCGGTAAAGAGACAATTAAATATTTATGTGATTTATGTTCAGAAAACCAAAAAGATGATAAGTACAATTTGGTTAGTAAGAACGATTTAGTCCCAATTTTATTAAAAGCAGAGTATGAGTACTATGACAAAGAAAATAATAATCAGGGAAAACCAAAAATCCGCAAGTGTATACTTACAAACGATTTGTTTGAAGAGATTATAGAGAAAATTGAAAAAAAAGAAATTGGCCCAGATAATATAAAACATATTTTTGAGCTGGTAGGAAATATTGTGGGAGGGTTGTTTAGTACAAAAAACCAGATTGATGAAAAAAAAATTTTAGATATGATCAAACAGTTTGGCAAAGAAAACACCTCAGATGTCTTGTGTGATTTTTTTATCAAAGGGGATTTGAGCGTTATAAGCACCAAGATTATGTTTGCTTTTGCAGGTTATCATAACTCAATACCTGATTTAACTATTAAAAATTTGCCTAGTTACAGTGAATTTTTTGCTAATATTACGAAGGAGGAGACTCAAAGTGCAACAATTGATCTGATTGGTTTTGTGAATGATATAAAAACAGTTTATGAGAAATTGATTTCTAATCAACTAAATAAAGTTAACGAAGAAGATAAACTGGAATGGTACAAGTTGCATAGAGATTTTGTTTTTTCGATATTAAATGGGATTTTGTTGAACGTAACTGATAAAGCAACTAAAGAAGGAGAACAAGAAGAAAAACAAAAATTTGTAACTTCCTTATCAAATAAAATGGAAGAATTATTCGTTGGTAAAAGAGAGCATAACAATGAACAAGTAAATATAATAAATGAGAAAGTTGGAGAAAATAATGATAATAAAGAGATAAATATAATAAATGATGAAGTGGAAAAAAATGACGATTACGATTTTATTGGCGCTATGTTAAAAAAAATATGTGATGCTGTTGAAAGTATTTTAACAATTGACGATGAAAAGATTAAAAAATTAACTGTTAATAAATCAGCAGATAGTGAACTTGAATTTGTTGAAGTAATTGAAAAAGGGAATATACTTTCAAATGCCTTCAGTTTTTTCTTCAGTTCATCTGATCCAAAAGAACAAAGAGAGCCACACAAATTTAAAATTACGGATTTTTTAAAAGCCATTTGGGGCAAATTGGAAGACAAAGAAAAAAATCATTTAAAAGCGTTAGTTTTACCGATTGTATTTAAAATGTTTGGAAAGGAAACTTGGAAAAAAGAGATTTTGTTGCACGGGTTAAAAATTTTTGGGCTTGGAAATTTTGACCAAATCGATAATAAAAGTTTAGATTTAATCTTTGATTCCATTGTAAAAATTATTGATAACTTGCCAAATGATAAAGAGAGTGATGAAAATAAGAAAAATAAAATTCCCACGATTTCCTCAGAGCTAAAAAATATTATTGACGCGTTATTTCAAGCAAACAAAAATGAAAATTTAAAGCAAATAAAAGATTCGTCTGATAGTTTGATCAGTATTGTATTTTCGTTACCTAAAGAATTTAAAGATAAAGACAGTAAAATAGATTTTGCTCAAATAGTAAAATTTTTGGATAATATTAGTAAAGATGAAAGCAAATGGAGTGCGTTATGTGAAGTTATAAAACCTTTTTTATCTGACGGTAATTTTTTAGAAAAGTTAGTTGCTGGCATGTTTGGACAAGAAATTGATAAAAAAGAAACTAAAAACAAAGAGATTAATAAAGAAGAACATGAAAACAAAGAGAGAAAAGAAACTTGGAAGAAAGATATTTTAATTTCAGGATTGAAACTTTTTGCGGGTAAATTTGATAAGTTGAGTAATGACATTAGAAAGATATTGCCAGATTTGATTGATTTTTGTCCCTAAAAGACACTTGTGGGATAAGGTTTTTAATGAGAAAAATGATAAAAAAGCTAAGAACATAAACTTTGCTAAAATAAAAAACTTTTTAGGCGGTATTGTTCAAGATGAAAACAAGTTAAAGGCATTAAACAATCTCGCAAAACTTTTTTGTAGTAATGAAAGTTTTTTAACAAACGTGGTTGATGGCATACTTGGTAAAGATTCTTGGCAAGCAAATATTTTAAAGCATGGATTAAAACTTTTTGGAGTTCGTTTTGATAATCTTAAAGATGAAGATTTAAAATCAATTCTTGAATTTGTTGCAAAAATTATTGATAACTTGCCAAATGATAAAGATAAAGATGATCAGAAAAAACAAAAAATATCCGTCATTACAGAAGGAACAAAAAAAATTTTTGGTATTTTATTGGTTGGCAAAAATGGAAATAAAAATTTTGATAGATTAGCACAGGATTTGGTTGGTATTTTATTAAATGATGATCTTTCTCAGGTTGAAATAATAGATAAAGTAAAATGTATTTTAAGCGTGGTGCAATCAAATTTTGTTAACAAGAATAATTTGGGTGTGTTTAAAGATTTTGTAGAAGCTTTTCTAAATAACGGAGATTTTTTGCTCGAGATAGTTAATGATGTTGAAACATTGAAATCAGTAATAAAAAATGACAAAATTGAGATAGAAGGTTTAACTGATGAAAATAGAAATAAAAATTGGTTTGTTCCTGTTTTGTATAATCTGTGTCAATTTGTAATAAATGATATTGGTAGCAGTAACGATTTTGTTGCACATATAAATAAAATCTTAGGTGTTTATAAAAATTTTGCTCAAGCGATTGATATTCCAGCGAATGCAAAATGTTGCAAAGATGCTTTTTCGGAGTTTGCAAAAAATGATACAGACAATATATGGTTGCAGCTTGATGATAGTTCTATTTTTAAAAAAATTAATGCTGTTGATTCGGTAAAAAGAAAATATGATACTCTAAAAAAATTTTTTGACAAAAAAAATAAACTTATTCATGACAAAGATGAAAATAAAGACGATTTTAAGCAAATAGAAAAATTGTATAAGAGTTTTATACAAGAGTTTAATGTAAGCAATATTATTTTGACTGAAGAGGAGCAAAAAAAATTTAACAAGTTTAGATTTACTTTTGAAATAAATCAAACAAATACGATAAATTCTGTCAAAGAGATATTAAAAACCATAAGTGAGATTTTGCATGCCATACAAAAAAATAAACAACAAGAAAGTTTGATGTATGTAAAAGAATTGCTTAAGTCGGTTTTTAAAGATGGGCGAATTTTAAAGTTTATCACAGCGTCAGATGAATTAAAAGCGATACATCCGATTCTGAGCAATGCGTTTGAACAATTAGCTAAATTGGTTGAAATAAAAATTTGTAACATAGAAAATGTGAATCAATTCAATAGATTTATAACTGATAATATAAGTGGTTTATTAAATATATATAACAAATTTGCCACAGCTTTAGACGCAGACAGCAAAAATAATCCAAATTATCAGACAGATATTATAAATAGTATTCAAAATATGATTAATTATGTTGAAGAAAAATTTTTGATTAGCAATAATGGAGATAGTCAAAACGCATATCAAAATTTATTGAAAGCCTTTTTTTCGAGTGTTAAAAATGAAAATAAACCAAGGCTAATGAGCAGTTTATCAAATATGATATTGTCTAATCAAAATGATCCTAATGAAACAAATATTCTGACATTTGTAATCGATAAAATTGACGATAAAGCAATGTCTGAGAGTTCTAAGCGTGCTTTAAAAAAATCTTTGTCTTGTTTGATGCCGCTAATACAAAATTCTGTTGAGAAAAAAGATTTTAAAAAACATCTATCTCGGTTGTTTGAATCTTACTGGACTCTTGCTAAAGAACTCGACAAAAGTTTTAATTTTCAAGCGGCAAAAAATTTTGTTGACAACCAAGATATTAAAAACAAATATGCTGGAAATGAAGAATTGAAAAGAGCTTTTAATGATTTAAGCAAAGAAATAAATATACTTGTACCGGATGCAAAGAAAATTATGCATCAATACAAATTATTTCGAAACAAAATTCAAGAGGTCACTAATACAGGAAATAAAAGTTTTGAACTAGGAGAAGGTCACAAAAAGATATTTGAAAAATTTGAGCTCAACCAAAATAAAGCTATTTCAGCGATAGAAAACATTTTAATTTCAATTAGTAAATTTTGCCCCAGTGACAAAGAAATTAAAAACGAAAATAAAATCATAAATGAAAATAATATCGACGACAAAAATGATATTTCAGCTAATAACAGCATTATAAATGTAAATACAGATAATAAAAATAACGAATTAAGCGACGGTAATGAAAAACCTTTTAATATGGTACTAATAAATCTTTTGCAAGGTGGAGATTTTTTAAAAGATATTATCAATGAAATAGATAGTGATGACGATGCAGATATGAGATTAGATTTGAAAAAATATCTTGCGAATTTATCTAGCCCGTTGTGTGAGTTTTTAATTTCTTATCTTGAAAAAACGAATGATACACCAAGTGAAATCGCAAATAAATTTAATGAAATAATGTCAAAATATCTTGAAGTTATGGAAGTTATCAATGATGCTGAAATAAAGATTGATAAGCTTCTACAACAAGTGGAAGATTTATTACGGTATTTAGAAGACAATATCGTAAGCGGAAATCAAGCTGTATTTGGTAATTATAAAAATTTATATAGCGCAATTGTTAGTAAGGGAACAATTTTTAATTTACTTGCTGCAGAAGTGCAAAACAATCTTGACGATAACACAAAAAGAAAATACAGAAAATATTTTCTATTAGTTGACGAAAAAAACGTTTTGATCTTTGGACACATTTTTAATAAAATAAGCGATAATGTAAAGGACGAAAAGTTTTTTTCTGGTCTTATCTCCAAATTTAGAAACGCATATTCAATATTTAGTCAATCGAAATCACTATCTAAATCAATAAAAAATTTATTTGGCGTTAGAAAAAGAAATAATAATAATCAGAACACAGACATAGATAACGAAAATCACGTATTTAAAATAATAATGGAGCGATTGGAATGGGAACGTCCATCTAGTAATACAATGATTAACGATAAAAATACCATAATACAACGAAACACAAATAGTAATTTGATCAACAAAAATACAGACAACAATATATTAAACAATGGTTATGAAAATACTATTTCGAATGCAACTAAAAATGAAAAAGAAGGATTAAAAAATGACGATGAAATTAATTTAATTGATAAAGAAAAACATGAAGAAAGTCTTGATAATCAAGACGATAAAATTTATTTGTCAGAGTTTTTGTTTGCTAGTAGTTGGAAGATTACGAGATGGCTGGCTAAATTATTGCTTATTAATCAAAACACTTTCAATGCATTAAAAACCTACATTAATCAAGCAAAAAATGATGACGAAATAATTGATGCGTTAGATAGAATAATAAATTTAAATAATCCTTTAAATATGTATATAGCATTTTGGCGTGTAAAAAATTTCTTATTTCTACGCGATAGCAATTGGTATTATCCTGTTGTTGCAGGCGAAATAATTTTAAGTTTGACTATTTTTTCACCTTTTACTGTCATTGCCGGCCTTTATAGTTTAGGAAAATATTTTTGGACATGGCTATTCAAAAAAAATGATAAACTACCAAATCCAGCTCGTAAAATACCTCATGAGATGGAAAATTTACAAGTTCAAAAAAATATATTCATAGATACTGGCATGGAAGAAAATAACGAAAAAAATAAATCTAATGAAAGTCTTGTTTTAAGTAACCTTAGAGGAAAAAATAGTGATAGTTACATTATGCCGAACAGTAACAATAAAGAAAGAAGGGATCTCAGTTGATGAATCTTAACGTCACAAAAAAAACTCCGTTTATGCGGAGCTTTTTTTTATTCAATAAAGATAAGTTTTATTCACTTCGTTTAAATAAAAAATTTATTTTCTTATAAAAAGAAACGACCAACAATGCAATACATAACAAAATAAAAAATAAAACCGATGCAGCATTATCAAATAAAAATTCATCTTTTTTAAGCGCAATATTTATTTTTAAAACAGCAAAAATCGCCATTAAAATTCCGACCAATCCCTCGCCGGCAATTAATCCCGACGAAAACAAAATTCCACGTTCTTTTGCTTCGCCTACACTATTTTTTGTCTTTGACATTTTTTCAAAATACTCACGTATAATTCCTCCGATTGCAACCGCGACAGTTAAACCAATTGGCAAAAATAAACCCAAAGCAAAAGACATCGAAGGCAATCCTAAAATTTCTATAAAAATCGTTATCCCAACTCCTGATAAAACTAAAGTCCATGGTAATTTTCCGCCCATAACACCATCTACAACCAATTTTATTAAAGAACCCTGTGGTGCGGGCAAAATATCCGAACCAAATACGAACGCATTATCTAATAAACATAAAACTGGCACGATAATACATGTCGAAAAAATTAGACCAATAATAACTCCGATTTCTTGTTTTTTAGGAGTTGCACCAACTAAAAAACCTGTTTTTAAAGTTTGTGCCATTAACCCTGAATTCGCTGAAATCAAGCAAACGATTATACCTATATAAAAAACAGTTTGCATTCCTTTGTTATCAATCATATTCATGGCTCTAAAAATATTTGCAGTAACTAAAAGTGTCGCAATTGTCATGCCAGAAATAGGTGAATTTGAAACTCCTACAACTCCAACCATTTTTGATGCAACCGTCGCAAAAAAAAATCCGAATAATAAAACCAACAGTGTCCCTA
>CAMVHY010000071.1 GCA_947167415.1 uncultured Clostridia bacterium | reverse complement strand
CAGGCGTATTATTAAATTCATTTTCAAAATCAAATTCTATTTTCATTTTTATATCTCCAAATCTTACTTTACTTTTAATCTTATTTGTGTACCAGATTCTAATTTAGCTCCTGCTTCTGGCATTTGCTCTACAACTTTTAACTTATTATTACTCTCATCATCTTCATCATCTTCATTTTTTTTATTCACAATAACATACTCAAAATTATTTTTTTTCAACAAATCCATAGCCTGCTCGATATTTAAATCCAAGACATTCGGCACAGAAATTAATTTTAACTTCTCATCTTTTTTTTCATCCGACAAATATAAATAAACTTTTACACCATTTTCAATTAAAGTTCCTGCAATTGGCATTTGATTCGCGACATAAATTCCTTCTGAGCCAACAACTTCATAATCTAAATTTTGCTCATTTAATTTTTTTATAACTTCCTTCACGTTTTTGCCTTTAAAATCATCAATTAATAAACTTTCTTCAACTAAATTTTTATTTTCTGACTCAGACTGAATCTGCTTATATTTAATTATTTTCTCAAAAATATTTTTTATACTAGGCACAGCCGACGGAATTTTTTCTTTTGGTGGCCGATCAATTAAAGCCATCGCAATATATCTCGGCTCTTCAACAGTTAAATATCCAATAAAAGAATAAGTATGAATTCCACTTCCACGTTTTCCCTGCTCACCCGTTCCAGTTTTTCCACCTATGTTATATCCTTCAATAATTCCTGTCTTCGCTGTACCTTCTGTCAAAACATTTTTTAAAGCCGTTCTAACAAAATCCGATGTTTCCTGTGAAATCACTTTTTTTATAATTTTAGGCTCATTTTTTTTAATTACATTCGAATCGCTGTCAATTATTTCCGAAACTAAATACGGCTGCATTAAATTTCCACCGTTTATAACTGCGGCAAAAGCATTTAAAGCTTGGATCGGCGTATTATTAAAACCCTGACCCATCGAACAAGTTGCAAGCTCAACCGGATTTAATTTTTCTAAATCATAAATTAAATTTTTTGCTGACTGTTCAGCTGGCAAATCAATCCCTGTTTTTTTTCCATAACCAAAATCTCTCTGATATTTATACAATTTTTCGCGTCCCAATCTCTGTATTATCTGAATCATACCGGAATTACACGAATTAGACAAAACATGTGTAATATCTTGTGCTCCATGCCCATTTCTTTTCCAACAACGAATTTTAGTATCAGCAACTTTCGTAACACCTGAACAATAAAAACTCGAATTTTTATTAATAACATTTTGTTCCAACGCCATCGAAACCACGATTGGCTTAAAAATCGAACCTGATTCAAACGTGCCATTAATACAAAAATTATTCCAGATACTATATAAATTATTTAGCTGCTCGTCACTTTTTAAATTTAACAACTCAGATTTTATTTTTTGACTCGAAATTCCATTCACATCCATCGGATTATTTAAATCAAAATCAGGATACTGTGCCATTGCAATTATTTCGCCGGTTTTTGGATTCATGACTATAATCGCAGCGTGTTTAGCTTCGTTTTCCTCTCCAATTTTTTCAACTTCTTCCTGAGCAAACTTTTGAATATTAATATCCAAAGTCGTAACAAGCGAATATCCATCTTGTGGCTCAATATTCCGCGACAAAATATTATTTTGCATATCATACTTTCTTATAATCCGCCCTGACACACCAGTTAAATAATTATTATACTTTTTTTCCAGCCCACACAATTCATCTCCGCGAATAAATCCAATAACTTGTGACGCAAGATTATTATGCGCATAAAATCTTTTTGTCGTCGCTTCAAAATATATTCCCTTAAGATTTTTTTTATCAAACTCAGTCATTTTTTTTCGCGATATATCTTTCTTCGCAACTAAATAATGCGTATCGTTTACCAGCTCATTATTTTTATTTCTTGCCAAATAACTATTTAAATCTTTTATATCTAAATCAAAAAATTTACTCACTTCAGAAAAAATTTTATCAAGTTCTTTTTTTTCCTGTTCAGCCAAAATTCTTATATCTAAAATCAAATTATAAACAGTGTTGCTTGCAGCTATAACTTTTAAATTTCTATCAAATATGCTTCCGCGGTTCGCACTCGTAATTAAATCCAAGCCTTTATTTAACCTTTGAACCATTGCTTTTTTTTCATAATCCGCGCCATGTTTTATTTTTATAAACGCGACTCTGCAAGCCAACGCAACTATTATAAACAAAAAAATAATCGCAAGCAAATATAATTTCATATTTAACCTGCGTCGCTTTTTTTCAATTACATTTAATTTTTTCATAACAATCACCGAACTTACTAACTTTTTTTATCATACTTAATCAAATAATTAACTTTTGGCTCTTTTATTTTTACAATTTGCCATGAAAACGGCTCATGCATTCCAAGTTTTTCCCTAGCAAATTTTTCAACAAATTCTAAATCAAAACGTCTTGAAATTTCATTTTCTAAAGCAATATTTTCTGATTTACATAATTTTAATTCTGCCTGCAAAATAATAATCTCTCGCGACTTTTTATTTATCAAACAAATATTTCTTAAACTAAACATCGAACCAACAAATACTATTATAAAAAATAAAAACAAGTAAACATAAAAATTTTTTCCACGTTTACTTTTAGATTTCACAACATAATTTAAATTTTCGTTATCCAATATTTTATTTTTATTCATAACATATGCATTGCCAGACAAAAATTTTTTTTTCAAAAACAAATCTCCCTAAATTTTTTTTATTATTCTCAACTTTGCACTATGCGCCCGTGAATTAATATCTATTTCATTTTTTTCAGCACAAATTGGTTTTTTATTTATGATTTCGCAAACAGCTTTTTTTTTGCAAACACAAATCGGAAAATCTTTTGGACATGTGCATCCGGTCGAAAATTCCCTAAAAATATTTTTTACTATTCTATCTTCAAGCGAATGAAAACTTATGACACATAATCGCCCATCTTTATTTAATAAATTTACACAATCTTTAAACGTCTGCTCAAGAATTTCTATTTCATTATTTACGGCTATTCTAATTGCTTGAAACGTTTTTTTCGCTGGATTCCCTTTTCCATGAAATTTCTTCGGTATCGCAGATTTTATTATTTCCGCTAATTCCAAAGTTGTTTCTATCGATTTTATTTTTGTCGCACGACAAATCTTATTTGCTATCTGTTTATAAAATTTTTCTTCGCCATAAGTTTTAATTATAAACCCAAGTTTTTTTATATCACTTTTATTGACCAAATCAAACGCTGTAAATTTTTGATTTCGATCCATTCGCATATCTAAGCGCGCATTTTTTATGTAACTAAAACCTCGTTCAACATCATCCAATTGAAAAGATGAAACTCCTAAATCTAATAAAATTCCATCGACACCACAAATTTTATTTTCCTCAGCTATTTTTTTTATATTGCAAAAATTGTCATGCACAAAAATAATTTTTTTTTCAAATGGCTTTAATTTTTGTTTTGCCATCGACAATGCAAATTCATCTCTATCAATACAAATTAATTTTGATTTCTCGTCACTAAATATTTTTTGCGCGATAAAAAAAGAATGTCCGCCACCGCCAACAGTTCCATCAATATAAATTCCATTCGTTTTAATATTTAATCCATTTATACTTTCGTTTAACAAAACAGGAATATGATTTAAATTCATAATTACCTCCAACAAATTTTTTTGATTTGCGAATAAATATTCTTTGTCAGCGCAAAATTTTTTAATCAGCAAAAAACATTTTTAATAAATAACACAAAAAGCAAAGCGCACAAAAAAAAGCTCAAAGTGATTTAACTTTTGAGCTTGTGTTTTTTTCTACCAAAAAAATATTATCCGGTAAAAAATATTTTTTTATTAAATGCTATTAAAAGCTGTTATTTGAAATATCATCAGTTTGATAGTTATCGTTTCTAATTTTATTGTTGATAGCATAATCATTTATTGTATTTTCATATTGTTTGACGATACTGGTTTGAGATATATTAGACAAATTATTATTAATCGATTTGAGATTTTTTTCTTCTTGAGATTTTGATTTAAGACAACATACAATAAAAAGCAAAATTAAACTCACAAGCAAACCTAAAAACGCATGACTTATATAGAAACCAGTTACTACCGACGCGAGAGTAATAATAAGTGAGAAAATGTAAAGAGTATACTCTAATTTTTTGTTGGGTTTATTTTGTGTTTGAGGAATTATATTTATTATATTCTCACGAATGTTAGGTCTCTTTATCATTTTATTAACTATCTCGCGAGGTCTGTCTTTTCCATACATTGCTTTTCGTTTCTTTGAGTTGGCAAATTCGTGGCACATCGATTTAATAGTGTTTTGAGAATCGATTTTGTTTTTATCCTTGAGATTTTTCAGTTCTTCAGCCAGCCTTTCTTTTTCATTAACTACGTTTTTCAGCTGGTTGTTTTCCACTTTTACTTCTTCCAAGCCATTGAGTGATTCTGCGTTTCTCTTTTTTAGTTCTTCCAATTCATTGGCTAGATTTGTGTTTTCACTTTTTAGGTTTTTATCTATTTTATTTTTTTCTCTTTGAAAATAAATGCTTTCATTTTGTATGATCTTGTATTCTTTATTGCATGTTTTTATTTTACCATCGTTGTTTTCGTTTTTACTTTTGTCATTTGAATTCTTCAGTTCTTCAAACTGCCTTTCTTTTTTATCAATTATATCTTTTAGCAACTGACAGTATTCCACTTTTACTTGTTTTATTTGTTCCAGGTTATCGAGCAATTCTTTTAATTCCTTGTTTTGATTTTTCAGTTCTTCAAACTGCCTTTCTTTTTCACCAATTAAGTTTTTCAGCTGGTTGTTTTCCGCTTTTATTTGTTCCATTTTATTGGCTGCTTCTTCGATTTCCTTATCTATGTCGATATTAAAAATCTGTTTATTTATACTCATACCTGAACTTTTTACGCTTTTTGTATCAAAGTTTTGATTCTGATCTTCGATGTCAGTTGTCGTGAACAAATTTTTGTTTGATTTTAATTTTAAACTTTTACATCTTTTTATTTCAACATCGTTGTTTTCGTTTTTACTTTTGTTATTGTCTTCCTCCTCTTCTTCTTCATTCTCTTCTTCCTTTTCCATATTTTTTTCTATCGTAATTTTGGAAATGCCATTGCTAGTAAACATTTTGATCAATTTTTTTTCATAATCTGGTTTTTGGCTAATTTCTAATAATTTATTTATGCGTTCCTTACCACTTGGAATCTGCCACAAACTTTCACGCACAAACTTTCGACATGCTTGACTTTCCTCAGAAATATCATTGACTTGATCGCCAAAAATATCATTTATAGCCTCCGATACATTTTCCGGATCGTATTTTTCAGAGTGTTCTATCAAACAAGTTATAATACGAAACAAATATTCTGGCTCGTCATCATTATTTAGATCAATAGAATTAAAATTAAAGGTTTGATTAAATAAATCAAATAATTTTACTGGGATGCGCTCTCCGCTTTTTAAAACTGAAAGTATACCCATAATAGTAATAGTAGGATGCGATGAAGCTTCGCCGACTAATTCAGCATTACAATCATTCATTTCTAAAACTTTACACATTTGTTTTGTTGTTAAAGAACCCGGCTTAAATGCCATTAACAAATTTATCGTTGTCCAAGGAGACACTTTATCACTTGGTTTATCGGTATATTGATAAAATTTTCTTACAATATCTGCAACGTTTTGGAAATCTTTACCTTCAAAAACATCGATATTTAAATTTTGCAACGTCCAATCTACAACATTTTTATTTAAAATTATTTCATCAAGCTTGTCTTGATTGTCTTCCTCCAACAAAATTTTTTTATATTTCTCTTTTAATTTGCCTTCATTTTTGCTCTTTTCAATAAAGCTCAAAATAGAATTCTTCTTCATGTTGTTAAAAGCATCTAAACTTGTTATTTTCAAATAATTATCTTTTGCGTTTCCATCTTTTGCATTTTCATCTCGATTTTTTTCACTTATTGTATTAACACCTTTTACCCAGTTATTTAAATCATTCTCTTGAGATAATTCTATTATCAATTTTTCAACTTCATCCATATTTTTCAGTTCGAATTTTAAATCGTCTTCATCATCATTTTCCTCACCTAACTTATTATTACCTTTTATTTTGTTGGCATCATTTTCATTTATTTTATTGTCGTTTATTTCGTTAATTTTGTCTTTTTCTTGAGCTTTGAAAGAAATTTTTAAACTGCTCTTCGCAAACAAAAGTGCCAATTTTGACCCATACTTTTCTTCTCTTTGCATAACATCAATATTCAAATAATATTTTGCCAGTGGAATTTCCAATAATTTCTTGAAAATCCTGTTTTTGTCGCTAAAAACATCTTCTATCGCTTCTTTTGGATTATTTGCGTTATATTGTTTCGAACATCTGATAAGAAAAAACAAACTACCGTAAAAATAGCATCTATTATCATCATTATTTAAATCAGTTGTATTGAATGTTATTGTTTGCAGAATTATTTCTATAAGCTTTGGCTCGGGGTAGCTAATATTTGCACGCAAAGCATAGAAAAGGTATGGCAAATCTAGTAGATAAACGGTGTTTGCAGAAAAGTTCTTTGTGTTTCCATCAGAATATGAAATCAGCTGCAATAGTGTATAACTCGAACCACAACATTCTTGAAAACAGGTAAGTAAGAATATCACCGCACTACCAGGTATTGTGTGAGGTGTCTCGGTGTATTGATAAAACCTTTTCGTAGAATTTAAAACCATCTCATTATCATCGTATTTAAAAATATTGGCTCTTAATTTTGTCAACATTTCATTTATAACTGATTGATCTAAAACTACTTCATCAAGTCTATCTTGATTTTTTAGATTCAAAAGAATTTGATAATTATCAGTTATATTTTTTTCATTGACTTCACAAAAGCTCTTGATAGCCATCTGTTTCATTTTTTGAAAATCAGTTATATTAGATATATTAGGTGCAAAATTATTCTTAATCCAATTATTTAAATTTGGATTTTGAGATAGATTTACTATCGCTTTATCAATATCATCCATTTTTAACACCACCATTCTGCTTACATTATACCAGTGA
>CAMVHY010000070.1 GCA_947167415.1 uncultured Clostridia bacterium | reverse complement strand
CAGAATCTCTTCTCTGTGCAAATTTGAATCTACCATATAGATTACTGCTCCGTCATCACTCATTTCTTTTATGATAGCAGTAACAATTTCAAGTCCTGCCATTTTCGAGGCATGAGGTTTTCTGTGACCGGATATCATCTCACAGAGCTCGTCCTTATCTTTACGAACGATCACCGGTGTGAGGATCCCGTTCCCCTTGATAATTTCAATCAACTCATTCATCTTCTCATCATCCAAAACCTTGAAGGGATGATTTTCAAAAAAATAGATATCTCTAATCGCGATCTCTGTGGTACTGGAAGCATCCGGCACACACAGGAGTTCATCGATGCTGGTCATCTTGATTTTCTGTCCCGGTCTATTATTAGCCATTTTCTTGCGTCTCCCATCTTAAAATATCCTGGGTTAATGATAAATATGCCTGCAATGCTTTTCCATTCGGATCATACCGATAAAGGCTTGTTCCCTCTGCAGAAGTCTCAGCCGCACGAACCGACATTGGGATCTGGGTTTCAAATACCCTGACCGCTGATGAATATGTTCCCTGTACTTGCCTCACAATATCTTTCGCATAATTAATTATGGGATCCATCATGGTGAGCAAGACTCCTTCTATCTGAAGATTCGGGTTAAGCTGCCTCTTCACACGACCGATAGTTTTTATGAGTTGTTCCAAGCCACATACCGGCAAATATACCACTGATACAAAAATAAGCACGAAATCTGCACAAGCAAGTCATTGATCGTCAGGATTCCAAGACTCGGCATGCAATCGCAGATGATAAAATCATAATACTTTCACATCATTTCCACATACTTATCACCCCGTTCATGAAAATCTCAAGTCCGGAGGGTTCAATATTTCCCGGAAGGATATCAATTCCTTTCTCATGATGTAAAATTCCATCAAAAGAATTTACGGGTTCATCGTTAATAATCTTCATCATAATGGTAGCCAAGGATACATCCATCTTGTCGGGATACTCATATCCCAAACTGATTGTTAACGCTCCCGCGAATTCGCATCGATCAAAAGTACACATTTCCCCTCACGAGCAAACCCGATTACAACGATTGAGAGAGAAGAACGGCTTGACCATGCCCCCTTTTTGATTACTGACGCTGATAACCTTACACATATTAGAAATTTTCATCATCTACATTGAAAGTCATAATGAATCCATCTACCTTTTTGGTATCGACAAAAATGATATTTCCAACCTTATATACAGCCTTGGCATCCTTTGCTATCTTTTGAAAAGTATGGGCCCAACAGAATAAAGCTTCGCACCTTCGTCATAACGCACCCATCTCTTGGGATCGTCATTCATTTGCTGTCTAAGTTTTTCAATATCCTTTGCTCTTTTCATTTTTTCACGCTCACTTTCTTTTTTATTTGTTTTCTCTGCTGGTACAAGGCAGTTTTCATTTAGATACTTGTCAATCAACGGAATATCCGCTATTGCTGTTTTATGGAGAATAACCGTGGCATCTGCATCTTTTGCCAGGTTCACGAACAATCAATATGGCAGTTCGTAGTAATGAGCCCCTTGGGCATAATTCATATATTGATGTCTATATCCGGCTTTTTCTAAATACTCTCTGATATGCTCTGGACCTCTGGTCTTCTTGTTTATACGCTACCTCCAAAATTTTTTACAGTTACTTCCCAAAGCAGATGAAAATAAAAAAGACACTCACGAAATCGTATTTTTACGAAACGTAAGTGTCTTCAAAATGCTTGTGCTGTTCCAAATTTCTAACAGTTTTTGCACTAAAAGTCTTCAATTTTTACCTCTTTTGATATGTCCAGCACACTTTGACGCAATCCATGGAGCGTGCCATTTTTCAGAGGTATTGCCCATACGACTCCAGCTAAGTCTAATGCTGTCCATGTGAATCGCGGGAAGTTCGTGTCTTAGATGAACTGATTTATATCGCTATGGAAGATTGCGGTTCTCTACAAATCCATTTGTTAATTCTGTGCCTTTAACGTCGGAAAAAACAAAACATCGCGAATCGAACTTGAATCAGTAAAAAGCATAACCAATCGATCTATTCCAATACCAAGTCCTCCTGTAGGAGGCATGCCATATTCCATCGCTTTCAAAAATTCCTCGTCAATTAAATTTGCTTCTTCATTGCCGTGCGCTCTTAATTTCTCTTGATACAAAAATCTTTCTCGCTGATCGACCGGATCATTTAATTCCGAATAAGCATTTGCAAATTCTCGGCCCATAACAAATAATTCAAATCGCTCTGTATAATCTTTTTTATCTTTTTTCCTTTTTGTCAACGGCGAAATTTCAACCGGGTGGTCTAACAAAAACGTTGGCATAACAAGATTTTTTTCTGCATATTCTTCAAAAAATAAATTTAGAATATCACCTTTTAGATAATAATCTTTACACTCCAAATCTCTTTCACGCGCTAATTTTTTCGCTTGCTCCAAATCTAATTTTTCAAAATCCACACCTGCATATTTTTTCACGGCATCGACCATTTTCATTCTCTCAAACGGTTTCGCTAAATCAATTTTTAAATTATCACACTCGATTATATATCCATTAAAAATTTCTTTGGCTATAAATCTAAACAAATTTTCGGTCAAATTCATCATGTCATTATAATCCGCATATGCTTGATAAACTTCAAGCTCTGTAAACTCAGGATTATGTTTTATGCTCAAACCTTCGTTTCTAAAGACTCGTCCTAATTCATAAACTTTATCAAACCCGCCAATAATTAATTTTTTTAACGGCAGCTCAAGCGCAATTCGCATATACATATCCATATCAAGCGCATTATGATGCGTAATAAAAGGTCTTGCGTTTGCTCCACCAGCAATATTTTGTAAAATCGGCGTTTCGACTTCTAAAAAATCCCGCTCATCAAAAAATTTTCTTATAGCCTTAATAATTTTTGAACGCAAAATAAATTTTTGCCTAACATCTGGGTTTACGAGTAAATCTAAATATCTTTGACGATATCGCATTTCCTTATCCGTCAAGCCATGAAATTTTTCAGGTAATTGGCGTAAACTTTTCGCTAATAAAACAACTTTTTCCGCCCTTACAGAAATCTCACCTTTGTGTGTTTTAAAAACTTCTCCTGCAATCTCAACAAAGTCCCCAATATCAAAAACTTTTTTAAACTCAAGATAATTTTCCACTCCGATATTATCACGCGTTATATAAACTTGGATTTTAGCTGAAGAATCTAATAAATCACAAAAAGATGCCTTTCCCATAATTCTTTTGCTCATTAACCTTCCTGATATACAAACTTTTTTGTTTTCATAGCTATCAAACTCATTAATAATATTTATATTTAAAGCATCTACATTCACTTTTGTGATATCAAATGGATTTTTATTATTTGCTTTTAGTTCATCGAGTTTATCACGTCTGATTTTAATCAAATTATTTTCATCAACCATGACATTCTCAGTCAAATTTTTACTACCGTCTTTGTCACTCATAATTTTTTTCTCCCAACAAAATTTTATTTTTTTATTTTATCAACTCAGCACAAACAGATCATAAATATTTTTTTTAAACAAGTCAAATCAAAATTTTTTTTTCACAAAAGTTATCCACAGGCTAAAAAAATTTTTTTCTTCGCGCGCGCGCGCGTATGTATATATATATTAAGTATTTATAGTAGTAGTAGTAGAGGGAGGTAAAAACTGTGGATAAGTGGCAAAAAGTCTCTTTAAATCCAAATTTGGCCTGTGGATAACTTGTGGATAACTCGAAAAAAACTGTGGATAACCTGTGGATAACTTTGTGACTTATCCACAGGTTAATTTTTTTTGTGTCACAATAAATTTACGAATTTTAATGACTTATCCACAGGTTTTTTAAAGTTATCCACAGATTTTAATGACTTATCCACAGGTTTAAAAAAAACTGTGGATAAATTTTTTTGGCGTATAAAATCTTTGTTGTAATAATTTTTTGGCGTATAAAAAAAAGACTGTGCGTAACTTTTTTATTTCTGAAACAAAATGTGTTGCGCAATAAATAATCTTTTTTAGATCATTAAAAAAAAATATTTGACAAACAACGTTTTTTGTTTTAAAATAAAAATAGATAGATCATGGGAGTGTCTTTATGAAAGGCAGTTGGAAGGAAATTGATGGAGACATACAGATTGATGATTCTGTCAATGGAAATAAAAATGTTGTTGGTTTGTCTGGCTTAGAAATACAAATGATTTATTTTTGTGAGAAAAGAGACTTAAAGATAGGACAAAATCTTACTAATGATTGTATATGTAAAATGTTTCGTCACTTGCATTATACGTCAATTATATCTTTTGATAGTCTCCAAGACTTTATGGAAAAATATTTAAAAGTAGGTGAAAAGATTAGTTTTGACACATTAAATCTCTTTCTGCCACCAAATACCAGGGATATCCAAAATTGCACATTGGGGAAATTGCGCACTTTTATTGAAAAACATATTAAGCGAAGTGAAACTTATTTAAGCAATTATTTAAGCAACATGAATGATAAGATAAAGGAAAACCGAATTGTCACTTCTAACAATTTTGACATAAATATATCTAGTGATTTGACACAAATGCAATTGAAAAAGGAAAATACAGCCAAATTTATATTTTTAGTAGATTTGTTTAAATACATCAAAATCGATAAAGAATTATTAGATGAAAAAAATCAGGAGCATATAAAATATTTTACTGATTGGCAACAACAACTGCTTAAAAATGTTATTAGCAAAATTATGGATGAGAATTACGAAGATATTAACTATTTAGCGACGGGATTATTAAAATTTAAATATGAAACAAGGCAATATGACGATTTAAAAGATTTACAAAACGATATTTTGCAATATGTTAAAAGCATAGTTTTTTATTATGGACAGTCAGATTGTGGTGATTGTGCGCTTGATGGTTATTTGTCCAGGTTTAAAGATTTATTTGATAAAGATACTAAAGATACGTGGAGAAAAATTTTTGATCGTGAGTTTGTGCAAGAGCTAAAAAACGTAATTTTGGGTGAAGAAAGAAAGATAACTAAGTGGTATCAGATAAGATTTTTGCACGATGTCCTCGACATTGCCTCAGAGATAAATAAATTATCTTATTCGTTTGACGAAGCTTATGATTTTATTTTTAAAGGGCAGGATAAATTTGCAATACAACAAATTGTGAGTGGCGTTTTAGTAAACGAGCCATTGTTTGTGCATGACACTTACAAATTTGACAAAACAAATATTATCAACTGCACAAATTTTGTTGATCATTTTCTAGACGATAAAAATCCAAATATCGATTCGGAATGCTTTAAAACTTTTTGTCAGATTTTTTATTTAAAATTTAAAGCGGAAGAAATCAAAAACACCTCAGAAAGTACAAGTCCAAGAAAATCGATACCGCCAGATTTGGAAAAACCGGTAAATGATTATCTTTTATCTAAATATTTTTTATCACAAAAAAATATTTCGCTAAACCAATGTGCGGATTTAGAAGTAAGAAAATCATATCGCGGAGGTTTTTATTTTAATTTTCAGCAGAATCATAAGGAGGAGGAAATAACAGATGGGTTGGCGTGCCAAATCGATAACAAAATGATAGTTCGGGTAAAAAATTCATTAGTGTACACGCAAAACACGCGTATATACGAAATTTTTATTGGCACAGTTTTTTTGGTGTTTGGATTTGTTTCTTTGGCTGTTTTAAAATCTGCTGTTGATATTTTATCTTCGTTTATAAAAGTGGTTATAAATGTTTTTTGTGCTGCTATCGTTATGTTCAAGAGAGAAGAATATTTTTGGATGATCATTCTTCCGATAAAAGAACTTGTTTTAGGTGTTTTGTTTGTGATATTTAGCCCGATAATTTGTGTTTACAATAATTTTTGCGGCAGCAAACATTTGTTTCATATTTGCGGATCAGGTAAAAAATTAATTACTTTCAGTAACTGGCGTTTTTATAATAGCAAGGATAAAGTTTATGATTTTGATAACTTAAAAAATTTTAGTTTGACGGATATAAATTTATGGTTTGTTATTAAATATATTTTTGGATTTGCTTGTGTAGTAAGATTAAAAAAATCTGAAGATCTTTATTTAAGTGCAGAAATTAAATTGACAAAAGATAATAAAAAAGTGGATGACAAAGATAGTAACGTAAAAGTTTGTAACAAGACATTTCAGTTACATCGTCCGATTCTTAGATATACAAATGAGTATTCTCCTTCGCGTTATTTTGAAAGAACTTAAAAAAAAGACCGTCTTAAAACGGTTTTTTTTAGGATTTTTATTTCTTGTTCTGTGTTTATTTTTTATTTCGAGAAAACAAATAACCAAATGATATGTCGGGTATTTATAAAAACTAAAACTTTTTTTCTAAAGCGATTGTTGAATTTCAGGAAATATAAGATCTGCATTTCCATTTTATCATTCTTGTGTATGTTCGTCTTTAAAACGCGCAAGAAAAGCATTTGAATTATTAATTTCGTCGGATTTTATTTCTGTTGCCAGAGGAATTTGTAATCTGTCTTGGATTTTATTTGATTTTGATTTATAAATTCCATAAAAAACTAAAGCACATACTCCAATTACACAACCAACACAACCAAAAATAAAGTTTAGATATAGCAACATACATACACAGATAAAAGTAATTAAACTACCGACTACTAATCTCTTTTTCGTAGATTTTTTTCTTTGTGTAACCAAATTATCAAACAAACTATTAATTTGTCGATTCAGTTGATTTATAAAATTAACTCTAGTTGTCTCAGCACGAATTTTATCAAGTGCTTTTTTTAAAGAAAACAGTCGTAAATTATCTTTTAGTTTTTCATAACGATTAATTTTATCCAGCTTATCAAATATTTTACGCACAAGCCGCCCTCTATTTAATTTTGACAGCTTATTTTTTAATTCTATCTTTGCTAGCTCTCTATAATGCTTTTTATACAGTTCACTTATCTTTGTAATTCCATTGCGCCATTCTTCATACATATTTTTTTTATTTTTATCAACGTTTAAATCTGGCCAATCTTCTTTATTAGGTGGCATTCACATAAAAAGCAAATCAAAAATAAAAGCAAGGGAGATGGTAGAAATAAAAAT
>CAMVHY010000069.1 GCA_947167415.1 uncultured Clostridia bacterium | reverse complement strand
GACGTCTTTTTTACTCTCCCCAATATTTATTTTAAACCAAGATTTTTTATTTGTCAAAAGGTAATTTAAATTTTTCTATAAAAATTAATTCCCTTATAAATTATTTTATCAGAAAAAAAAAATAAAGCCAGCAACTTGTTCGTCTTTATCTTTTTATTCATCAAGCAAAACTACTAAATTTTAGATGAATCAATTGTTAATTTCATATTTTTATGATACCTAGTTGTCTTTGTTTTCTTCTTCTTTTTCTTTGTTTTCTACTTTTGGATTGTTTTTTTCATCGTTTTCTGTTTCTTTAATTTTATCCTTATTTTCTTCACCAAGATCGATTCCTAAATCTGGTTTTTTCAGACAGTTGTCAGGCAAGATTGTATTCCATCCAAAAAATAAAATAGTGTCAATTACAAACAAAACAGTTAAAACAATTGGGATCGCAATAGATAAACTTAAGCTCGATAAAAAATATAATAAAAAAGTAGCCACTGCAGCCGCCAATAAAAGTAAATCGGCTATACTAACTATTATTCTGAGCAGAGGGTAATTCGAATTTTTACTTTCTTTTTTTGAGTCCGAGCTAATTCTCAGATTGTTATCCAATCTTTCTAAGTTAAATACATTGTTATCTGTTTCCAATGTTTCTGACACTTTAACTAAATTCGAATTTTTACTCTCCTCTAAGTTATTTAAGTCAAATACCACGTCACTGTTTTTATTCTCTTCTAATGCTAGTATTAAACGCAAAGTAGTACCATAGTTGATACTGCTTGTACCTATTTGGCAACTCAATAATTTCTGGTCTAATGTTGATCTTTGCAAGAATTTACCTGCAAACACAAGCCTGATATAACCAACCCTTAGATTTTTGCCCTTCAGCTTTTTGAGAAATTCTCTTACTGTGGTATTTTCATCACAGGTTATATAAATCGTTTGACCAGTAAGGGTCTTTATCAACACCACCCGGTTTTCATTTTCAATTTCACTACCATTTATAATGCCAAGTTCTTTTAGTGTTTTGTTTTTATCGTCTAGCTCTTGCCCATTAAACTTCAAAAGTTCCACCGGAATATTATTAAAGTCCTTAAGCGCATCTTGGACTTTTTCTTCAAGCTTTGACACTGTGGCGTTCGGATTTATTTTTACCTCAATCGTATCATCTTTATTTGGATCATATTTCACCTTCACCGTAATCTCTTTTGCTTCTTCACTCATTTTTACTTCCTCCTTTTTTATAAAAAAAATATTTATCAATAAAAAAAAGCCAATAGTTTTTTTGGCTTCATTTTTTTTGTTAAGTAAAGCTATTAAATTTTAATGCTTAATCTAATCCATTTTCACCTTTACTGCTTTCTGAATTTCTTTCTTGATCTTCTTCTGGTCCTGGGATTTTTTCTTTTTTTTCTTTATATTTATTGCTCTCTCCCAAATCAGTTTCCAAATTTATTCTTTTTTGCAAATACTTTGGCAACAAATTCTTCCATCCAACAACTCCAATAGTTCCGAGAACAAATAAAACAATCAAAACAATTGAAATTGCAATATGCAAGCCCAGTATAGAAGAAGTAATTGCAGCTGCTAATAAAATTGAATCTATTACACCAATTATTATTCTTAGCGGCGGCCAGTTTGTTTTTGTTGATTTTAGTGTTTGTTGTGATATTGTTTTATCGCTTTGTTGGATTTTTTTCTCAGGTTGCTTTTGTTGCTCAATAAAATCTTCCACGCTAAACATTTTATCATCTGATCCTAATTCACCGGTTTCTAATGTAACCTCAGAACCGTCCTCAAATTTCAAGTCCTTTAACGATTGATCTAATTCTGATCTTTTTAAGTGAAAGCCACCATATAAAAAACAGAAATGTTTTTCTTCTTTCAGCTTTGTTGATGTTTTTGTTAATAATATAAAAAACTCCCTCAATGTCATATTTAATGTTATTTATACATCCACTAGCGCATTCTTGTCGAAATAATCGGATTCTTGTTTTACAATTCTTGCATGTATAATCAATCAACTTCACATCCTTTTTTATAAAAAAAATATTTACCAAAAAAAAATGACGTCTTTTTTTCACTCCCCAATATTTATTTTAAAACAAAATTTTTTATTTGTCAAGAGGTAATCAAAATTTTTTTATAATAATTAATATCACCATGAGTTATTTTACCATAAAAAAAAATAAAATTAAAAAAAATAAAATCAATAAAATATTTTTTTCTAACACAAAAAAAACGCGAGTATAAATTATTTTTCCCGCGCCTTTTTATTTTCTTACCAACAATATTTAATTTATCTCACTCAAAAATCACTTGCTTTAATTTTTTAATAGCCTCATCGATAAAAATATTTTCGATTTGCACACCCGCCGCTGTAAAATGTCCACCGCCTCCTAATCTTTCCAATATTATCTGCACATTTATTTCTCCCAAACTTCTGGCACTAATTATTATTTTTTCTTTTTCCTCACATAAAACAAAAGCTGCCTCGATATTATTTATATTCAAAATTTCATCTGCTGTCTGCGCTGCAATCAAAAACGCAAAATCATTTTTTTCACATTCACACACCGCAATCGCAATTTTTTTATTATCTTTATCAATTATTTCCATATTACTTATCGCTCGTGATTTTATTTTATAAACATCAAAGTCATCTCTAAAAAATTTTTTAACACGCACCGTATCTGCCCCCTTTTTTTTCAAAAAAGCAGCTATCTCATAAGTTCTCATACTCGTTTTAAAAACAAAATTCTTCGTGTCTATTATTATTCCTGCTAATAACATATCTGCTTCTGTCGGCGATAAATTTATATTTTTTATATTTAACATTTCAGTTACTAACTCAGCTGTCGACGACGCATTCGTTTCATAATAATTCATGACCGTGTTATTTATAAATTCAACATTTTTCCTATGATGATCAACAATTACAACGCGCGAAAAATTTTCTATTAAATCCGGACATTCTAAAAGCGATGCTCGATGCGTATCTAAAATAACAACCAACGAAAATTCATTTTTTATTTTTTTTGCTTCCTCATTATTTACAAAAACATTTTTATACTCATCACTAATTATTATTTTTTCATACATATTTTTTATGCTTTTACTTATATTATTTAAAACGATTTTGCATTCTTTCCCTTCAAAACTTACAAATTTATAAATTCCTATTGCCGAACCAAAACAATCCGGATCAGAATTTTTATGTCCCATAACAATCACATTCGTTGCCTCAGAAATTAATTCTTTTAATACATAAGTTTTGACTCGTGCTCTAACTCTTGTATTTAATTTAATTTCCGTTTGTTTATCACCAAAAAAATAAAATTTATCTTTTTGCTTAATTAAAACTTGATCTCCTCCGCGACCTAAAGCTAAATCCAATGCTGCACGTGCAAATTCCATCGACTGATTTAAATTTTCTCCTTGCGATCCAATTCCTATACTCAACGTAACCGGAAATTTATTTCCCATATCTATTTCTCTAATCTGATCCAATATATAAAATCTTTTTTGCTTAAAATAATCAAGTTTATCTTGCTCAATAAAAAAAATATATTTATCATGCTCAAATTTTTTTATTACGCCACCTAATTTAAAAATACAAGCATTTAATTTTCTATCAATTAACGCACTCAATAAAGGCTTTTTAATATCTTCCATATCTTTTAACGCTTCATCATAATTATCTAACATAATCAAACCTATAATATTATCTACATATTTTTTTTTATTATCCTCTTGCCTAACAAAATAAAAAACTTTATATCCACCATTATTTTTTCCGTCACATTCATAAACACAATAAAAAATATTATCTAATAAAATAATCTGCTCTTTTAAATCTATATTAAACTCATAAATATAATCATCTATATTTTTTCCAATCACAAACTTTTTTATTTCACATATTTTTTTATCCGCAAATATTATCTCTTTATTTTTTAAAACCAAATAACCAAACGGAATCTCTCCGCTCAAATATTTTTTTTTCTCATCTCTTTCTATACTTAAAATCAGCAAAAAAATTAATACTGACAACGCAATATAAAAATTATTACATGCCAGTATTATAAAAATAATCACATAAACCAGATCAATTCTTTTTTTAATTTTATGCCACATAAAATTTATTTTCCTCCGTTTTGTTCAACGTGCCTTAACAATCTAACAAATTCCGAGTACAAAATATTTTTTTCGCCGATTATATTTAATTTTAATTTATCAATCACTTTCGCATCTATAACTTTATTACTTACACCTAATTTATCTGCCAAAACATAATTAAAAATAATTATCCTAGCAAAAATTTCAACTAGATCATCAATTTCATGCTTTTCATTCATTTCACAAAACAATTCGCTTACCGACATTAATAATTCACATTTTAATTTTTCTATTAACTTAATATTCTGCGTAACATCAAAATCATCAATCAAAAAAAACACCTCTAGCATTACTAAACATTAAATCTAAAAACAATTACATCTCCATCTTTTACTATATATTCTTTTCCTTCGATTCTTACCAGCCCATTATTTTTCGCGTTTACATAATTTCCGCTTTTTATTAAATCATCATAACTTACAACTTCAGCTTTAATAAATCCACGCTCAAAATCCGAATGAATTTTTCCAGCTGCTTCCGGCGCTTTAATTCCTTTTTTCACAGTCCAAGCGCGCGTTTCTTTTTCACCCGCCGTTAAAAAACTTATTAATCCTAACAAATCATAACTTGCTTTAATCAATTTATCCAATCCTGATTCAGCAATCCCCATTTCATCTAAAAACATTTTTTTTTCATCACTATCTAATTTACTTATATCTTCTTCAATTTTCGCACAAATATCAAACACACGTGAATTTTCATTTGCCGCAAATTTTTTTACTTGCTCGACATATTTATTTTCATTTTTATCAAGCAAATCATTTTCACTAATATTCGCAGCATATAAAACTGGCTTAAAAGTCAATAAATCAAACTTCTCAACTATTTTTCTTTCATCTTCATCAAAAATAATATTTCTGGCACAAATTTCTTTATCCAAACCGTCTTTTATTTTTTCCAGCAACAAAAGCTCTTTTTTATAATCTTTATTATTTTGCGCGAGCTTTTTAGTCTTAACAATTTTTTTTTCTGTTAAATCCAAATCCGCTAATATTAATTCAAGATTAATCGTTTTTATATCTCTAATCGGATCAACGTTTCCATCGACATGAACTATATTATTATCCTCAAAACATCTTACAACATGCACAATCGCATCAGTTTCACGTATATGCGATAAAAATTTATTTCCTAAGCCTTCACCTGAACTTGCTCCTTTTACTAATCCGGCAATATCTACAAATTCAATAACGGCCGGCACAATATTTTTACAATCATATAAAGCAGCCAGTTTTTCTAATCTTTCATCTGGCACTGCAACAAATCCAACATTTGGATCAATAGTACAAAACGGATAATTTTCCGCTTCGATCGACGAATTTGTTAAGCAATTAAACAACGTGCTTTTTCCGACATTAGGCAAACCAACAATTCCTAACTTCATTTTTTTTAACTCCTTTCCCATTTAAATTAGGATTTATTTTAATTTTAATTAGAACATTCACAATGATTTTATACCAGTTTTTATAAGCTTGTTATTTGTTTTTTTTACAAAATAAACTGTTTTATTTAACAAACAATTCAATTTCTTTTTGTAACAGGCAAAATACATTTGCAATCAAATAACCATCAGCAACCGCATGATTTAGTCTAACCGTTACAGGCATAACAAGTCTTCCGTTTTCTTCTCTGTATTTTCCCCAATTAATAATTGGTGCAAAATATAAATTTCCATCAGGTAGCTCAAGATGCAGTGAATCATAAGAAATCCAAGGTATAAAAGAAGCATCAAAGTAATTCGGATGGTTTATCATGTCAAGTCTGTATTCTCTAATGTTTTTTGCTTCTTCAATGTCATACCGAGTGATATTATAAAACTTTTCATATTCTGCATAGTATTTTGTGTAAACAGGAGTACAAGTCTCTGTATCTTCATAAAAAACATAGTGTGTAGGATTGATGATATCATAGCATATCAGTTCATTTGTTCCATGCAGATAACCCATTCGATAATCTTCGCGAGAATTTAAAACCTTTGATAAAATATATAAAAAATTAATATAAAATTTTGTTTCTGTAGTTTTAGAATGTGCAACAAGTTTTGTAACATCAATTTTCGCAGTTATAGAAGTTGAACACTTGCAATCTTGTGTAAAATGACGAAATACTCCTTTTCGATAGTATTTTTCTATATCAATCACTTTATAATTTGCTCTTGGTTTCATTTTTAAACTCCTTCTCCTTTAAATCAGGATTTATTTTTAATTTTAATTAGAACATTCACAATGATTTTACATCGATTTTTATAAATCTGTAATTTGTTTTTTTCGCACAATAAACTTTTTTACTTGACAAATAATTCGATTTCTTTCTTCAAAAGACAAAATACATTTGCAATCAGACATCCGTGACAGATATAACAAACCTGCTATTTTCTTCTCTGTATTTCCCCTAATTAATAATTGGTGCAAAATATAAATTTCTATTATACCAACTTTTTTCATTTATTGGATTTTATCTTTATTTCGTGTAAACAATATCTAGCAAAATTTTGAAATACCTTGCTTCGATCTTTTTTATTTTGCCCTTGGTCAAAATCATTTATAGCCCAGAATTTTGTTACTAAAGTATCAAAAATTAACATAGCCATTTTCAAACATATTCCATGTAGAATCAAATTCATTACAAACTTTAAAATTATACCCTGGCAAAACTTTAGCAAAAAATACTCTTTTGTTTTCTGGACTTGATAAACTTTTTTCGACAGCCTTTTCTATATTATCATGTTCTATGTTTTTATGCTTGCTCAGTAAGAGTAAGTTCGTAAGTTGATTTTTTCTATTACTATCTAAGCTGTCAAAAGTATCAATAAAATCAGAACACGACAATATATCTGATAGTTTTATCACTGGCGTTTTATAAAAATTTAGGATGAAAATTTTACACTTTGAAAAAGATGAAAAAAAACTTTTGTCAGTGCTACGTGAGCATTTAGAAAGCATTAGAAGATTAAAATTGGATTTTGAACGCAGTCTTTCGCGAGGATGACTGCGCCTTTCATATTGCTTTACACAAAAAATATTTGACTAGATAGTG
>CAMVHY010000068.1 GCA_947167415.1 uncultured Clostridia bacterium | reverse complement strand
AATAATTCCCTATTAGCAGAGTAAGCTTGCCAGTTACGTTCCTTAGAACAAAAATCTAAATAGTAATCAATAAGCGCGAAAAAATTTTCATACCCGACGTTTTCTTCAACTAAATAATCATCAATATGTTGAAACAAGAGTTTTTTTGTTTCTTGTGGTTTATCATCTTTTATCGATTTAATTTCTTCTTTACCAAAAATTTTGTCATCACCAACAGACAACACATCATCAAATTTCACATCAGGCAACTTTTTTTCGTATGCTTTTTCAAATTCCGGGAATAAATCCCATTTTTTCCATTGCACAAAAGTATATTTATTATACTTATCTTTATTTTTTGTAGCACTGTCATCACCAGTCTTAGCAATACAAATTATAGGATGTTCCTTTGCTATCACTTGCTTAACACAGTCTAAAATTTCTTTTTCCATCTGAACAAATTTATCTTTATCTTTTTCATCATCTAAAGAACCAAAAGTTTTTTCCCACAGGAATTTTATAACATCTTCATCATTTTTAAATTCCAATAAATAATATACAAGCTCATCAAACAAATTTTGATAAAACGCAGTTTTCATTATTTCATTTTGCAGATTATAACGTTTGTTTCTTTTATCTTGCTCAAGGTTATCTGCCTTGTTTTCTTCTTGCTTTGACAATGCATCCGCTAATATTTTTTGATATAAAACATTCCAACAAAAAACTTCATATAACAAAACAAGCCGATCATAATCAATCTTACTCTTTTCTAGAAATAAAATTTCATCAAATTTGCTCTTGTAATCAAAATTACTTTTGAGTTTATCTAACTGTTTAGGATTCAACATCTTATACACATAGGCAGGATCCATATCATACCGTTCATACAAATTCCCAAGACACTTGTTTAAAAAATTATTATATTGAGCTATAAAGTCTGCGTCGTCTTCATCAAAATTATTGCCATAATAATTTACATAAACAGGAACAATATTATCCTTTTTAATATTTTCATTTTCCATTCTTAATCAGACTCCCCCTTTGATAATTATATCACAAATTATATAAGCTTCAAAATTTACTACATATAAATTTTTTTGGTAGCGTAAATTTTTATCACCATCTTGAAAAAAATAATGTCATTTATTATCTGAACATAATAATTTTAAACCAAAGTTTTTTATTTATCAAGATACAATCCAAATATTTTAACAAAACTTATTTATACAGCACTAATTGGAAATGTCAGCTTTGCTATTTTTTTGGGGAATATCTTCCGTTGTAGGAATAGGAATTATCGAATTTCTTGAATTATAACTAACAGGAAATTTGTTCAATGTAATGAATTGTTTACCAGAAATTTCTGAATTCAGTTTGGCATTTATAACAAAACAGGAACACACAAAAATTATAGACAAAAATGCTCCGACCGCAGTCATTGTAATTGCTAACTTTATTAACATTGATAAACATAAAAAAGCAATGCCTAAACCTAACATAGGGATACTAGCTATTAACAGAACTGCTATAAAAAATCTAATAATCTTATTTTTTATTCTACTACTAAATTCTACGTTTTTATAGCTCACCGGACATTTCCCTACAAAAGTGAAATACAAAATAAGTTTAAAACTAAACCACAAACGAGATCGTAATGATATTTGACGCTTAAAGAAACAACCAAATTTATCACATTTGCAATACTGATTATCGTTATTATTCTGAATTTCGATATTCTTTGTTTCGGTATTATTTGCTGAATTTAAATCAGTAATTTCCGATATTTTTGGACCTAACTGTTCAGTTTCGATATAGGTTCCTTCCTTAATTTTATTATTATTGGTATTGTTATCAGCTTCTTTATTTTGTTCTTGTTGCTCCGGGATTTTAATCCATTTATTCCCTAATAATTCTAAACTATTACTATCATTAAAAGCAATATTTATAGTGCTCTGATCACTTACTTTTAATTGCCCAAGTGTTTTTTCCACATTTTCTGTGGTTGTGATTACTTGTCCGCCAAACATAAGCAAAAAATGCTTATTATCACCCGTTATATCCTTGTCATTTTTGATTAATTTTATCAACTCGCTACATTTTGTATTTTTGTTTAACGATATTTCTTTCTGTTGACCACTCAGTCTTCTAATTTTTATATTAATTTCACCACTGATATTAACCCAACATTGCGGATTTTCTGGTTTAGAATTTTCACCAAATGGCAACAAATTAGCTGTTAAAACAGAATTGTTTCCTATTTTATGATGTTCAAGCGTGTTAGACAAGTTGTTGCCTGTCAAAGCTACATCAGATTCAAGATATAAATATTTTTGTCCTTTAACAAGCTCTTTTTGTTCTTTGATTTTTTCTACCAAATCGTTAATGGTAGCGTTTTGATTTATTTTTATATCAATTTCATGATTGACAGTTTTTGCATTTTCCTCGCCTGCCATCTTAGCTGATATTTTTATTTTTATTGTAATTTCTTCACTCATTTTAACTGCTCCTTTTTTTATTTAAAAAAGTGCTTATAAACTTCCAAATAGTATCATTTGTTTACCGCACGATATTGATTCTAAATTAAATTTTTTTGTTTGTCAATATGTAATTCAAATATTTTTTGTTGTTTTTTATTTTTTTGTTTTAAAGCGTTATAAAAATTTTGTGCTAGAAAATTGTTTGATTTTGCTTTTTTTGGTATTTTTATTACGATTTTTTCCCATAAAAAAAATTCTTTTGGAGGATATAGATTTGCGAAAAGGAATTAAATTTTTGTTTGCAATCACGATTATTATTTTTTGTTTGAACATAATTATAAAATTTATGCCAAATCCAAGATATAAAAAATTTTTGTCTGACAACAATATTTTTGCAGTGATAGAAGATAAATATGATTTTAAAAATAAAATCCAAATAATTAATAATCAATTTTACATACCGATTAAATTAATAAAAATGTATGTTGATGAACATATTTTTTGCGACAAAAAAGAAAATAAAATTGTAATTACAGATGAAAACAGAGTTATAAAATTAAAATTAAATGATTTTAATTACAAAGTAAATGAAAATGAAATACGAAGACTAAATTTTGATATGAAAAAAATTGGACATGAATTTTATCTGCCAGCGGATTTTGTAAAAAAAATATATGATTTGGAAATTGATTATCAGAAAAAATATAATTTGCTCAAAATTGATTTTAATGATAGGGATTATTTTAAAGGCGAAATAAAAAAAAATTGTTATATGAGATATGAAGCGGATAAAAAAAGTTTTAAGGCGCAAAAAGTTTTAAAAGGCGAGCAAGTAAAAATTTATGGCGAGCAAAATAATTATTTAAAAATAAAATTAGAGAGTGGCTTATTGGGTTATGTAAAAAAAGAAAACGTGATTAATAAACAAAAAGTTTATGGCAAGAAAAAATCGTGGCGCAAGATAAAAAATCAGCCAAAAATAAAAATGGTTTGGGATGGAATTTATAATCAGACAGCAAATTATTATGCTTTGAAAAAAAGATTTGATTCGGGAATTAATCTTGTTTCACCGACATGGTTTTCTTTTGATAAAAAAAAACTAAATGGCGAGTTAATAAATTTGGTTGATATTAATTATGTAAAAACGGCGCATAAATATGGCATAAAAGTTTGTCCAAGTTTAAGCGACGAATTGGATTATCAAACAAATCATGAAATTATAACTGACGGAACGAAAAGAGAATTTGTAATCGAGCAGATAATAAATTTTGTTGATGAATATAATTTAGACGGAATAAATATTGATTTTGAAGGCGTAAAAAAAAATGATATTGATTTTTATATTGAGTTTTTGCGTGAGCTATCGCCATTGTTAAAAAAAAGAAAGTTGATTTTAATCGTTGATGTTTTTGTACCGGATGCATGGTCAATGTATTACAATCGAAAAAAAATTGCAGAGACAGCAGATTATATTTGTGTAATGGCGTATGACGAATATAATTTAAATTCTGATGAACCGGGACCAGTTGCAAGTTATGATTTTGTTTTGAATGGAGTAAAAAATACGTTAAAAGAAGTTAGCAAAGATAAAATTATAATCGGTTTGCCGTTTTATACAAGAATTTGGCATACGACAAATAATAAATTTAAAATCGAAAATGTAAGTATGCAAGTCGGATTTGATTTTTTTAAAAAAAGAAATGTTGAGTTTAAATGGCTTGATGACAAAAAATATTTTTATTGCGAGTATGAGGATATAGACGAAAATATTATTTATAAATCATGGCTTGAAGATGAAAATTCGATTGAAGAAAAATTAAAGCTTGTAAAAAAATTTGATTTGGCAGGGATTTCAGGATGGAAACGTGGTTTTGAAAAAAAAATTATTTGGGAGCTTGTAAATAAATATATAAATTAATTTTTTTGGTTGGGTTTATTTGCGAAATCTAAAATATAAATTCCTGCGAGTTGGATTTTATATTTTTTGTTAGTGGCTATTTTTTTAAAAATTTTTTTGTCGCAGATAAGCGAAACGATTTGATTGCCAAGTTTTGCTTTTATAATCGGCATTTTTATAAACGAATAAAATTTTGGTATTTGATTTGAAATTGCTTTTGGAAAATTAGCGTCTTTCAGGCGCATTTTTTTTTTGTGCAAAACAAATATATCTGTCGTAATTTTTGAACTTTCTATTAATTCTTGTTGTGCGCCATATTTTTTTGTTGCCCATTGATTTAAAAAATAAAGCAAAATTAAAATCACGCCCAAAATAATAGCTATTAAAAACAAAATATCCATTAAGGTCATTTTTTTATTCCTCACTTATTTTTTTTTTATATTAGCAGATTTAAATTTTTTCGCGTAGTAAAATATTAGGATTAAAATTATTTTTTCTTGGGGGAATTTTTTTGGCGCTCGAAGCAATAAAAATTTTTTTGGGAGTATCGTTTATTTTAAATTTGATTTTTATATTTATAGTGATTTTTTTTGAAAGAAAAAGTCCAAGTTCGACATGGGCATGGATTTTTGTTTTGAGTGTATTGCCGTATTTTGGATTTATTTTTTATTTAATATTTGGTTTGGATTCGCGCAGACATAAAATTTTTGTTTTAAAAGCAAAACTTGATCATAATTTATATTATGAGTATTTAAATTTGGTTTATGACAAAAATTATTTTTTTGAAGATAAAAATTTAAAACAGGAAAAAAATATATTAAAAATCCCGGGCTATGAAAATTTAAATGATTTGGTTTACATGAATTATAAAATTGGTGCGAGCGCAGTGACGTTAAATAATAAAATAAGTCTTTTTTGTGACGGAAAAGAAAAATTTGAAAGCTTGATGAAAGATATTGAGTGGGCAGAAAAATTTATTCACATGGAATATTTTATTTTTAAAGATGATAAATTGGGCAAAAAAATTATGGATTTGCTGGTTAAAAAAGCAAAAGCAGGTTTAGAAATTAGAATTTTATTGGATGGGATGGGATGCATAAAAAACTCGCGTGATTTTTATAAAGATTTAATAAATGCTGGTGGCGAGGTAATATTTTTTTTGCCACCGAAAATTTTTCGAGCTAATTTTAGAAATCACAGAAAAATTTGTGTTATAGATGGAAAAATTGGATATTTAGGTGGATTTAATATCGGTGATGAATATTTAGGCGAATCAAAAAAATTTGGTTTTTGGCGCGATTCACATATAAAAATTTTTGGCGATGCGGTAAAGCAATTAGAATTAAGATTTATTATGGACAGAAATTTTTGTGTGAATAACAAGCTTAATTTGGAGGAAAAATATTTTCCCGAGATAGAAACGGTTGATTGTACGAGCATGCAAATAATAAGTAGCGGCCCGGATAATTTTTGGGAAGTAATTAAATTTAATTATTTTAAAATGATAAATGAGGCCAATAAATATATTTATATTCAGACGCCATATTTTGTTCCGGATGATAGTATTTTAGAAGCGTTAAAAACGGCGGCACTTTCGGGAATAGACGTAAAAATAATTATTCCGGCAAAACCAGATCATATTTTTGTTTATTGGACAAGTTTGTATTATATTGGCGAATTATTAAAAGCGGGTGTAAAATGTTATAAGTATAAAAGAGGTTTTTTGCATAGCAAATTAATTTTGGTGGATAAAAAATTATTTTCGATTGGGACAGCAAATATGGATATAAGAAGTTTTAGATTAAATTTTGAAACGAATGCGATTATTTATGACAAAAATCTGACAAGTGAGTTTGAAAAAATTTTTATAAATGATTTAAAGTGCTGTGAAGAAATTTTAAAAGAAGATTATGAAAATCGGTCTTGTTTTATCAAAATAAAAGAATCTATTTCGAGATTATTGGCTCCGATTTTGTAATTTTTTTTCGTGCATAAAAAAACAGACAAGTGATTTGCCTGCTTTTTTTATTTAAAATAAAGTTTTTGTGATTGAAATTTATTTTATCTATTCTTTCCAATGCTATTAGCCATGATTTTATAATTCGTTTGTTACGTTTTTATGTCTGCACAATTTATTTTAAATCATTTCTATTGGGATTCTTGTGACAGCGATAATATAATCTTGGAGTACCCGAATGTTCGTGCGCATATCTATCATATTCGTTAGCACTTTTAATACTTTTAAATCCTGTTACGCATTGAATGTGATTCCAAATGGATTTTGGTTTTTTGGAAAAATCATAATAAGGAACTCTTGGACAACTCATATTTATAAATTTATTTCTAACTTTAATATCACCTTTTGGCAAAACGGAAATTCTAAATCTTTCATTACAAACTACCTTGCACCTACGCCTTCTGTTTTAAACATATGAGAACATGCGTTGTCATCCCAAATATCTTGATAAATTAGTTTTGCTATTATAAAAACTTTTATTATCGATGTAAAAAATTTTTTTATTGCTGCAAAAATCCCGATAATAATATGAATCACCAAATCAATTGGAAACAAAATCCTTCTTAAACTTCTTTCTCTATTTCTCTTTTTCATTTCCTTTTCTTCTCCCTTTTATTTATTTTTTATCCACTTATATTATATATCTTCTAATTTTGTCTACACTATCTAAGAATCACGGGTTTAAGCCAGTTGTTCCTCCTAAAAAAAACATAAATCTTATTGCCTCTACGATATACAGCTTTATAAACATTGCAATATTATCGAACGATATTTCCTGAGATTAAAACATTTTAGAAAAGTTTTTACTCGTTATGATAAACTTGATTTTATTTTTATCTCTACCATCTCCC
>CAMVHY010000067.1 GCA_947167415.1 uncultured Clostridia bacterium | reverse complement strand
ATAAAACTTATTTTTCACATTAATTAATTCCATGCGCATATTTTTAAACTCAAAATTTTCAATCGCCTTTTTTATATCTTTATCCTTAACTCCAAAATATTTTCCTATCCCAATCGCCATAACACAATTTTTTACAAACATCTCATTTGCAAAATCCAAATTTATTTCGCAATCCATAATATTTACCTTAAAATTTTTTTTATCGTCGCTAATTTTCTCAACATAAATATCATTATTTTTTTCAAATCCGCAATAAAACACTCGTTTTTCATCCAATTTTATTTTTCTTAAATATTCATCATCACCATTTAATATACTTACAAAATTTTTATTCGTATAATCAAAAATTTCACATTTAGCTTTTAAAATTCCATCGCGACTCAAAAAATTTTCTATATGCGCAACGCCAATATTATTTATTACACAAACATCAGGTTTAACAATTTTACTTAAATCACTTATCTCGCCAAAATGATTCGTTCCCATTTCTAAAATTAAAATTTCCGTTTCATCATTTAATTCAAAAACACTTAACGGCAACCCGATATTATTATTAAAATTTCCCATCGTTCTAACAACATTATATTTTTCCATCAAAATATCTGCCGTCAAATCTTTTACACTCGTTTTTCCATAACTTCCTGTAATCCCAATAACTTTTATATCAAATAAATTTCTATAATACTCAGCCAAATCCATTAAAGCCTGCTTACAAGATTCAACTTTTATAAAATTTTTTTCTATATCCAAATTTTTTTCGCTTAAAACACAAACTGCTCCATTCAAAAAAGCCTGATCAATAAAATCATGTCCGTCAAATTTTTCACCTTTTATCGCTATAAATAAACTTCCTTTACAAACTTTTCTCGAATCAATTTTTACATCACAAATCATTTCATCAAGTTTATTTTCATCACCAAAAAATTTTCCGTTTACAGCTTTAACAACTTCTCGCAAAAAAATATTTTTCAACCCAAATAACTCCCTATATTTAATTTTTTTTCTCCAACAAATTTATTATTTCTTTCGCAACTTCAACATCATCAAAATAAATCGTCCTATCATCAAAAATTTGATAATTTTCATGTCCTTTACCGGCTATCAAAATAATATCTCCATCATTATAAATTTCTATCGCGCGTTTTATTGCTTCACGCCTATCACAAATTTTTTCATATTTAAACTTTAAACCTTTTTTAATTCCCGTTTCTATATCATTTATTATTTCCATCGGCTCTTCCATTCTTGGATTATCCGAAGTAATTATAAAATAATCTGCCAACTCGCTAGCAATTTCTCCCATTATTTTTCTTTTTGTTTTATCGCGATTTCCTCCGCAACCAAATACTAATATTAATCTATTCTTATTAAATTTTTTTATCGCCAACAAAACATTTTTTAAACTATCTGGTGAATGTGCATAATCAACAATTATATTAAATTTATCAGATTCAACTCTTTGCATTCGTCCTGGCACATTCGTCATTTTTTTTAACGCAGATTTAATTATCTCAACCGGAATTTTTAAACAATAGGCCGTTGCAATCGCAGCCAACGAATTATAAATATTAAACTCGCCCGGAATTCCAACATAAAAATTTTCTTTCTTGCCATCTATTTTTAAATCAAAACTTATAAATTTACTATCACAAATTATATTTTCTGCCCTAAAATCACAATCACTATTTATCCCATAACAAACAAATTTACATTTTTTATCCTTTTTAATCTCTTTCCAAGCTTTATCATCTTTGTTTAAAACGCCAATCTCACATAAATCAAACAATTTTTTTTTAGCTTCTAAATAATTTTTCATATTCCCGTGAAAATCTAAATGATCTTGCGTCAAATTAGTAAAAATACCAATTTTAAATTTAAGTGCATCAACTTTATGCAAACTTAAAGCGTGCGATGAAACCTCCATTACCACATCATCAACTTTTTTTTCTCGCATATAACTTAAAATTTTTTGCAATTCAATCGCATCTGGCGTTGTCGATGTCGCATAAAAAATATTTATATGCTCATCGTTTATTTTCGCGTCGATAGTCCCAATTATTCCAACATTTTTTTTATATTCATTTAAAATTTTTTTTAACAGATAAGTCGTCGAAGTTTTTCCATTCGTTCCTGTAACGCCAATTAAATTCATATTTTTTTCATCATAGCCAAAAAAATTAGCGCTACAAAAAGCAAGTGCCTTTCTTACATTTTCAACTTTTATTATTACAGCGTCACAATCAAAATTATTTAAATCATTTTCTATCATAATTGCTTTTGCACCGTGTTTAATCGCTTCATCAATAAAATTATGCCCATCAACATTTAAACCTTTTATACAGAAAAACATAGACCCGATTACAACTTGCCTCGAATCAATTGTCAAATTTTTCATCTCACAATCTAAACTTTTTTTATTAAGAATCTCATATTTTATACCAAATAAAATTTTTTCTAGAATCAAATCTAACACTCCCAAAAATAATTAATAATTATTATAGCTTTTAAAATCAAAAATCAGAACATAAAACATTTTTACAAACTCAAATAAAAAAAGACCTGTTAAATGTGGTTTACATGAAACAGAGATAAAAGACAATAAAGAAAAAAAGTTGGCATAAAGATGGATACAAAAAAAACAAATGAATAAAAAAAAGATGAGCCAAAAAACGCATTATAGATTGGATATAGATGATAAAACATAGGGAAAGATATGGGCAGTGTTCACATAAAAAGCAAGTCGAAAACAAAAGCAATGAATATGGTAAAAACAAAAATAGAATCAAGCTTATCATAATGAATAAAAACTTTTCTAAAGCGTTTTAATCTCAGGAAATATCGTTCGATATTGTTACGCTGTTTGTAAAGGTGTTTATCGTGACTTTAAGTAAACTTACGATTTTTTTTCGGTGGAACAACTATATAAAATCCGTGATCCTTGACCAAAGCCAAGGTTTTATCATCTTCATGGATGTGGCGGAGTTGCCAGAAGATAAATAAAAAACAATTGGGTAGGAAGATGCAAAAAATAGATATAACTTTGTTGTCAAGGCTCCTTTTGAACGTCCGATGATTTGTTCTTGATTATTTTTATTTTTGTTTGTATCCGGATTAACCTTTATGTTCGTGCTATCAACAAAGGATATATAATTTCTTCATTAAGCAGTCTTTGTTTTTTTGCAGCTTATAAAATTAGGGTTGAAAAAAAATAATAGTTTCTGACAATTGTACTATGCTTTTACCATTTACTAAATTTTATCTAAACTGTGTACCAATTTCCATATTTTTTTAATAGTGCCCTCCATTTGCAAGAATTCTCTATTATGTAAAGCATTGCACACATGAATTTGTAGTTCGGCATCTTCGCCGGCTGTCTCGCTATCGGCATTAATCCCTCTAGCTTTTTATATTGTATTTTTGTAAGTTTCATATCTATATCTTATCACTTCTTTTGTCTTACTCAATCTATTTTTATTTTATGTGAACGCTACCTAGATGCCACAAACGAAACATCAAGTAAATATCAAAACATAAATAAAGTTTATAAAAAAACTTGTATTACCTCTTGATAAATAAAAAATTTTGTTTTAAAATTAATATAGGGAGATTGGATAACGTCATTTTTTTGTTTGTAAATTTTTGCCTGTCATTTTGATCTTGAATTTAAAAATGTATTGAAAAACCTTTTTTATTTTTATTAACACTGTTTAGCAGTCAATAATTTTGCGTTTATATATTTAAGAGTTACAATATGAATTGGTTTGGATATTACTCTATTGATTAGTGAAATTTTGGATGTATACAAAATGGGGTGTAAAAATGGAAGATAAAAAAAATAAATTTGTATTTTATTTGTTTAATACGCCTAACAATACAGGTAAAAGAAAAAACCTTAGATTGAGACATGCAATATCAGGAATACAAAATCAATACAATAAAAATAAAAAAGAATTAAAGGATCTTATTGATAACAGTGTATCTGATGATTTAAATAAATTGTCACACGATATTTTTTATGTGAATGAACAATATGAAGAATCTGATACTGTTTACACTGCGATAAATCTCTCCCAAAAAAATCAGATTGAAACTAAATTTTACAAGGCGACAAGATATAATCGGGATATTTGTGGGCAAGAAATCGATTTGGAAGACAAAGAAGTTCTACTTATATACCAAGTGTTTGTAGCAAAAATTTTATATGTGACATACATAAATAATTGTGATGAATTTGAAAATTATATAAAGAAAAATGATCTAAAGAGAAAATTTGGTGTTTTGTATAAGGAATTTTTGAAAGCGATTTTTGGCTTTAAAACAAAAGATGATGTATTAAATTTTTTATTTAAGAAAATGTTGAACACAGAACACAAAGACACGTCAAATGAAATTAATACGATGAAAAAAGAAATTTCTGGTTGTGTAGATTTATTATCGGAATGTGAGGAAAAGAGATTTTTTGTAATTTCTGATGAACTGGAAGCCGAAAATGTACAAACTGATAAGAAAAGAAAATATATCGTTGTAAATTGGGGCAAAGATATAGGTAAAACAATTTCTTTAAGACAAATAAAAGATGTTAGCAATGTCATAGAAAAAAGTAATAATCAAAAATTTGGTAAAACAAAAGATGAAATAGAAAATGAATTGTTGTTTTCGCATAAAACTCTTCTTTCATGTTTGGACAAGACGAACAAAAATACCGACGAAAATCTTGTTGCTCTGGTAGATTATTATTCTGGGCTTATGGATGATCATAAAAAAAATAATATATTTGAAAAAGAGTTGGCATACTTGGAAAATGTAATAAGAAATGAAGTTGGTTCTTTGAAAGAAAGATTTATTTTTAACAATGTATTAAAAGAACCTTGGTCAACTGACGAATCATGCGAGTTTGATAATTTTCTGCAGCAATTATGCAATTCCAAATTTATAACTTGTGACTGTTTAGGAATGTTTAAATACGAAGATGAAGACGGCAATTTGTATACTCATAATTTTGTTTTGAAAAATCTGAGCTATTTTTTTACAAATTTACATTCCGGAAAAAAGGAAATAGATATAAGCAAATTAAAAATAAAACCCGAGTATGAAAACGATTTTAAAAATATCAAAATAAAATCATATAATTATTATCGTAGTTATTTGAACATAGGAAGAAAAAAAATGTTGGAGCCAATTTTTCTAGCTTGTAAAGATAGTTTTCGTGATGAAATTGTGGAGGAAGCATTTTACTCGTACTTGAAATTTATTCCGATTGAACAATTACTGAAAACAAATGCACATGATAATTATGAGAATGAAGAAGATCGAAGATATCTTTTGGATTTTGACCGACTAAATGACATAAATGATGAGATGAATAACATAGAAAAAATGGTATCGCAGATTATGAAGGAAGCCACTATAAAAAATTTGGGGAACGGTGACCAGTTAACAAACCATGTCTTTAGTAAAAGCAAATTATTTGAGATTGTATGTGAAAAATTAAAAGATGGGACGATTTCTATAAGATCTAACAACCATATAGTTATAAAAGAAATTTTTGGAGAGTTTAGTTTTGAGTTTGGTCCTCGCAAGATAATAGAATATGTAATATCAAATCCTTGCGAGTATGAAAAATATTTTGCTATGTGTTGCAATTTAGTTAAAAAACTTTGTGTTAAGTATCAAGATGAATCAGAATTTATAAGCTATCAATTGTTTAAAACAATGCTAGATTGTGATAGACTTGGTCGTTTTCGCAATACATTAAATGAACGTAGTGCAAAAATAGTATTTGAATTAGACAAATCTCAAAGTTATAAATTTACTGCCGAGCAACAAATTGGTTTTTTGAGAATATGTACAGATAAGATGAATAGCGCATACGAAGAATCTGACGGTGAAGAAAGAAAAATAATGATTTGTTTGACTAAGAAAATTTTGGGGTTCATGCTTGAGCAACATAAAAAAACTCCGTTAAATCAAAAAACACTCGATTATTTGTTTTTAAATATTAGCGATGTCACTTGTTTGAGTGAGCTAATTGATAATATAGATGACCATAAATTCAATTTTAACTTAGGGTTGAACGTTGTCGAACGGATTCTCAATGTATTTATTGATGATCGAAATGAAAACGATTCTCAAAAAGAAAAGCATTTATGTAAACTTGTGAATTGTATCATTTTAAATAACAACATAAATTTTATTTCTAGCGATCAAAAACAGAATAACGATGAAATAAAAAATACGCAAGAAGGCCACAAAACAATTAGATTAAATTTTATTGAGATGTATTTTAAAAAAATCGACAGAAATAAAAAGTTGGTTAGCACTGGTACTTTAAACTCGTTTTTCAAATATTTTGATGATAATCTTGAGACAAAGAAAAGAATAGCTAACTTAGTAATGAATTCGGGATTAAAATTTACAAAGTATAATATTTTGGAAGTTCTAAGCAAAACCAAAGAAAAAGATAAAGCTGAGCTAAAAAAAATTTTTGGTGTTGAAATGTATTTTAAATCTGATGATGAACGATTTGAGCTTGAGTTTATAAATTTTGATGCTGATGGAGATAAGCGAAGCTGCGATTATGGCAAGTTGTTGTTGAAAACTAAGGATATCAATCAACAAAATATAAGTGACAATGCAAATCCAGCTTTAAACGGCAAAGATAGTGGTAAAATTTCTACCCACGAAATAAAAATTACTGATTCAAAAAATGATAATGGCAAAAAAGGAAATATTCCGCCGGCAAATTCAGCTCAACAAGAAAGCTTTTTTAATTGGAGTATTTATTTTGCAATTGCTTTGATTATTGTTATAGCGATCTTATTTTTTGCATTTAAGGAGCCGCTTATCTTATGTACTTTATTGTTGCCAATAATTATTTTTGTATATGGGTTTATTAAAAGGTGTAAAAAGAATAATCCTGAAAAAGAAAAAACAAATTTAAAAACAAATGATAAAGACGGAAAAACAAGTTTGCTAGACAAAACACAAAACATGAATTTAATGGTGAATAACCAAGGCGAAAAAATAATTTTGAATTGGAACACAAATTCTGAAGGTTATATCGATAACTTAAGTAAAAATTAGTTCGAATAAAATTTGTCATCAGAAAATAAAAGACCGTGATTTTATTAATCGGTCTTTTTTTTACGTTTAAATTAATTATTTCTTTCACTTTTGATTTTTATATGGATATAAAATTTTTGTTTCAAAATTTATTTTTTTAATACCATTTACGTCAAATTTTTTGCTACGAGTAAAATTGTTTTTTGAAGCAGGTAAAAATAAAATATAGAGAAAAAAATTTGGGTTAATGTTCAGATTAATAATTGCTGTTGCAACCTTGACATCGTATTGAAGAACTTATGCTATCGTTGAAAATGTAAAAATCAATACTCTTGCGTTTATATATTTAAGAGTTATAATATTATTTAGGCAGCGTTCACATAAAATAAAAATATATTAAGCAAAGAGAAAA
>CAMVHY010000066.1 GCA_947167415.1 uncultured Clostridia bacterium | reverse complement strand
CATATTCTTTTTGATAACGATGAAGTGATAATAGCCAGCGATATTAGTAATACTTGTAAAACAGGTAGTACGATCAAAGATCAATTTGATAAATTAGGGCTTGATCCTTACGATGACGCTGTCAATGGTTCATTAAATAAATATCAAAGAAATGATTTGACTACTGCTCAAAAATTAAATCGTGATGTTTTTGGTGTCGGCAGTTCCGCAATTACGTTTTTGCTAGCTTTGAAAAAAATAAAAGATCAACATGAGTGGGAAACGAAAATATCTAAGGCTTATGGTTTGACGTTGCAGGATCTTGAAAACTTAGTTGAAAAAATAGAAGGCTATCATATCTATAATACTGCAAGGTTATTGTCTAAGCCTGAAGATGATAAAATTTTATTTTACAATGTTCCGATTCGTGGAAAAGGAAATGGTGATTTCAATCACATTGATTCTGAGGAATTTGAACTATTTTCTATATTTGATAAAAATTCTATGTTTAAATTGAATCGTTATCATCTCGGGAGGAATGACAATGGGAATGAAATTTTACACTTTAGTAAGTACGGTGCAAATTTTTTGTTTGATAAAGTTAGTTATGATCAAAGTTATGGAACAAATGTAGAGGGTTACGAAGCAAAAACGTCTCTATTAACTGATTTAGGCAAGAGAATCACTAAAACAGGTTTAAAATGGTTTTTGGATGAAAACGAATATGAAATTACCGATGAATATGGTGATATTAAAGTTAAAGACAAAGTTAAAGAAGAGCATATTGAAGAAGATATAAATATAATCGGCATAAATGATGATGTGTTTCCAGAAAACAAAGAAATTAGCGATCAAGAAATTTTTAACCAGATTAGTAATGTTGAAAAAGATATAGATCATGAGGTAGAGGTCTATGCAGATAAGTTTATAGGGGATGTTAATAATTTATTTAGAATTTACTTTGAGCAAAATCAAATGCTTCCAAGCGGTGAAATTAACACATATAATAATGCTTACAATAACATAGGGAATGCAGATCAAGCAATAGATTCTAAAATAAATCAATTTATAAATAGTTTTTGTGATGCATATAATAATGGGCTTATAGAAGCATTAGATAATGGTATGCGAATGCAAGATCAATGTAATTTTGAGTATCTAATAAAAAAAGTTATTGCACCTCTTCTTACTAGTTATTTTAAAAACTTACCGGATGAAGAAAAAGAAAATTTAGCTTCGGGCGTAAAATCAATCATTAAAACTATAGAAAATAAATTTGGAAATGAACTGTTAAACAAAGAAAAAATAAGAGACAAATTGGTATGTGAAATTTATTACAATGAAAGCGATTGGGAAAATCCTGTTAAAACAATCCAAACAACAAAACAAATAAAATGTAAAGACACAAATGGGAAACCAATAACAAGAAATATTTCACAGGTTGAGTATGTAGCAGATAATTTCAAATTCAATTTTGTTACAGCAGGTTTAAAAGCTCATGAGACAGCGAAGTTATTAAACGAAAGTTTTAATAAATTTAAAGAACAGATTGGCAATGTATTTAACCATATTTTGCCGGATAACAAAGAGGAATTTGAAAAAAGTTTTGAGGATGTGGATTGTGCTGAGTTTATTACTTTTTTAAAACAGAATATGCATATAGACGTGAATAAAGAATTTTTAAAAAAAGCTATAAGTGCCATGTTTTATACTTGGGTAGAATCAGTTCATGGAAATGCAGACAATGGAGATCAGAAATTTGTAAAGGAACGAATGACAGCGATGAGGTCAGAATTTTTTGAGAGTTATTCTGGTACAAAGTTTATTCATGAAGTTAAGCTCTACACATCTAGTGTGATTGATAAAGGGGAAAAACCGTTGCCGGATGCTTTTTACTGTTATAATTCAAATAAGATGAATATGGGCGACGGTGACAGTCCAGCATATAGATTTACTGTTGTTAATTATATTCAAGCATTTTATTATGCTACGCTAGCTGTAAAACGGAAAAAATTTAAAAATATAAGTTGGTGGTTGCGCTGGTGGTCGCATAGAAGATTTAATAAAAATATAGAGGAAACTCGAAGAATTCTACAAACAGGAACGGAAGTTGAATGCAACCAAATTTTTGTTCGTATGGGGCAAATCAGAAGTCAAAAATATGAAAATGACACTTGGGGATTACCGCTGGCGTTTTTAGATATTTTGCTTGAAGGTGTAAGTATAGATTTAAGTTTAGACGAAAAAATAGAAATATGTACGTTTGCTCGCAATTATGTTAACTATGAACTCGACAATGAAACTAAACAACACGTTACAAAATCCAATTTTATGGAAATAGATAAAAAAAATAACTGTTATTCAAAACCAGAAGGGCAAGTTGTTCTTCCGTTGGCGAATTTATTTGCACCTGGAGCAATTGATGAATTCTTAGAAAAAATAATAGATGAGAACCAAGTATGGGAAAAGAGTTTTTGTAATGCATGTTGTGATGCTCTCTCTGATGCATGGCATTATTTTAACCAAAATAATATATTTATAAACTTGTTAGCAAAAGCATCATTCATCTTGTTATTTACATGTTTTTCTCTTATTATCGGAATTGTGTTTTTGGTCGCATATATTGTTTATGTTAAAGATTTGAAAAATAAGCTTAGTGGACTTGCTATAGATCCTATCTTTAGCAAGTTAAGAGAAGCAGAAAATAAGGGTCGTAAAGAATATAATGAGTTACAAAGTTTTAGGCAAAACATGAAAAAAAGGAAAGTCATCGAAACTAGTTTGATTCAAAAATCACACATCATTGAGAATGTGGATGTAAATAGCGATTACACAAAAGGAAATTTAGAAATAAGTCAAAGTATAGATATGACGAATATGGCGAATTTGTATAAATAAATACATCCAACACAAAAGTATATTCCGACGTGGTGTCAATTCAACTGATACGAATTCAAAGACAAACAACGAGGTTAATTTAATATTGTTGACATGAAAAATTTACCAATGAATGGTAAAAAGTTGTGTGATAACCCAAAAATAAATTTAAGTCATCTAGATTAAAACCTAATCAAGCTTATAAGATTAGGTCAAAAATGAAAATTTTAATCATAATTGCAGATGTAATTTTGGTTCTTGCAGCGATAGTAACTTTTTTTCAGAAGCCAATTCCATTGTACTACTTATTCTATTTGTTTTTTGTCTTTATTACTGCTGCAAATATTTTATTGGATAAAAAGCTTACTGAAAGGTTGGGAAATGCACACGTTAAACAACCAAGTACTCCAAAAAACAAAGTTACAAGTTGTACAATGGAAAAAAAGTAAAACGAATTGCTTAAATCAAATAAGGGCGCTGAAATCCAAAAAAACAAGATGGATATCTAAAATTTAATGTTTTAGTTTTGTTTGAATCACTAATTTATAACTTAAATAAAAAAATAAGACCCGTGATAAAAAAATATCGCGGATTATTTTTTCGTTAGGAATAATATTTGTATAAGAAAAATATAATTTGATTAAAGAATATACAAGGAGAATTTTAAAATGCCTGATGAAAATCAAAAACACTGTGTGAAATTAGAACAACGTGAAAATATTTTTATAACAGGAGTAAATGATGTAATTTCGTTTAATGAAGATATGATTGTGATCGACACACAAATGGGAGTTTTGGTTATTGGAGGGCAAAATTTGCACGTAAACAAATTAAATCTTGATGATGGAGAGTTGCGTATTGATGGCGAGATAAACTCTTTGAGCTATGAAAATGAGAACGGTTTAAATAAAAGTAAAACTTCGTTTTTTAGTAAAATATTTAAATAGGATAAAAAAATGATATTATCTGTTAACAATCAAGTTAAATTGTTTTTTTTAATGATTTTAAGCGGATTATTAATTGGCTTTTTATATGATTTATTAAGATTGGGCAGAAAAATAATTAAGCACAAGGATTTTTTTGTGCAAGTAGAAGATTTTTTATTTTGGATAATTATTTCGGGCGGAATATTTTTATTAATACTCGGAAAAAATTTTGGGCAAATAAGATTTTTTTGTATAGGCGGAATATTTTTTGGCTTGTTTTTTTATTGGATTGTATTTAGTGCATTCGTATTAAAAATGTTGTTTTGTATCAGTGATTTTTTTATAAGAATTTTTTTTGCCGTGATAAAAATATTTTTTTTTCCTGTTGGTATGTTATTAAATATTTTTAAGCCATTTTTTTTTATTATGGGGAAAATTTTTTTTAGTTGCTATATGTTTGTAAAAAAATATTTTTGTATATGTAATAAAAGGTCGAAATTAAAATTAAAAAGACTGGTAGATAATTTAAAAATTATGTTTAAAAAAATTTAAAAGATAAAGGTCGAATTATTTTCGATTTTTTTGTTTGTTATAATTAGCGATGTGTAAAAAAATTATTTTTTTGGCGGTGTGTATTTTTGCTTATGAAAAAAAAAGTTAGAGATAAAAATCCAGTAAAAAATAAATTTATGCCATTGTTTTTGTGCTTTATAATTTTAGCGTTTGCATTAATAAATTATTTTGAGTATAAAAATTATGCAAAAATTTATAAAAAATAAAAAAAAATTATATATAATATAAAAAAAAAAAAAAAAAAAAAAAGGGAGTTGGAAAAACAAATGAATTTTTGTCAGGCGAAGAGTTATATTGAAAAAAGAGCCAGACGTGAACTTGGATTTATAAAATCCGATGAAATTGTTTTTTATATGGAGAATGGTTTGGAAAAAAATAATAAAATTAAAAGTAACGGAGATAGTTAAAAATGAAACTTCAAGAAGAAATTAGATTAAAAGCACCTGCGAAAATAGATTTGGGATTAAACGTTTTTTGGAATAAAAAAATAGAAAGATATGATACGTTTGGAATAATGCAGAGCATTGCGATTTTTGATGATGTTATAATTAGAAAAGCGGGTCTGTCTGGATTTAAAATTTTTTGCAATGATAAGACGCTCGAAAAAAATAACAGCGGGTTTATTTATAAGTTTATAAAAAAAATGATTGAAGAGTATGAAATAAATTGCGGAATGGTAATAAAAATATTTAGACGCATCCCGAAAGAAATCGATTTGGGAGAAGAAGCGAGTATTTGTGTTGCGATTTTAAAAGGTTTGGCTAAATTATTCGATTTGCGAATAAGTAAATACCAGGCGTTGCAATTATGTTCGAGATATGGGCGAGATATGGTTTTTTGTTTTCTAAATGGAACTGTTTTTATTAATAGCAACGGTGGGTTAAAAAACTTGTTGCCATTGCCTAAAATTTTTGTTTTAATTGTAAAAATGGATTTTGATTTTTCACAGGATGATATTTTTAATGAATTAAATTCAAAAAAAATAAGTTTTTATAGTGAAAGAGCAAATAAATTAATTTATGCAATTAATAATCATAAATTGAAATTGATATCAAGAAATTTGTATAATGAACTTGAAACATTTATTTGCTGTTTGGAACCAAAAATAAAAGAGATAAAAAATTTTATTTTACAGAATAATGCGCTTGGAGTGAATTTAAATAGATTTGGAAAGTGTATGTTTGGTTTTTACAGTGATTTTGATAAAGCGCAGAAAACAGGAGAAAAACTAGAGAAAAATTTTTTAGGGACGAAATGTTTAGTCACAAAAACTATACACAGCGAGTAATTTTGTTTCGAGTAATAAAAAAATAAATTGTTAAAAGGGTTGGTTCGGTGTATAAAAATTTTTTTAGATTTATTTGTTTTGTGCTGTGTGTGAATTTATTTTTTACAGGAAGTTTATGTACGGTAAAAGCAATGAATAAATATACGATTAAGGACTTATTAAAAATAGCGGTTAAACCTGTCGGGAAGGTTTTGTATATTTATGGTGGTGGTTGGAATCAAGAAGATATTGGTGCAGGAAGACCGGCGAAAACGATTGGATTATATCCGTTGTGGCAGAAATTTTATGACTCTCAAAATCATAATTATGATTTCGAAGTTTATGATTATGAAAAAAGCAAAGTTGTAATTTACTGGGGGCTTGATTGCACAGGATATATGGGCTGGGTTTTATATAATTATTTAGAAACTGAGAGTGAAAAAGACGGTAATTTAAAAGAAGGATATGTTTTTAAATCTTCACAGATGGCAGATAAATTGGCTGAGTTAGGATTTGGAAATGTTACAGATTGCAAAAAAGTTTGTGAAGATCAAGATTTTAGACCGGGGGATATAATGGCATCGAAAACCAAATATCATGTCTATATGGTTTTGGGAAAGTGTTCTGATGGAAGTATTTTATTTGTGCACTCCAGTCCACCTGGGGTAAGTATTTGTGGAACTGTCGATAAAAATAATAATTTAAACAGCGAAGCAATAAAATTAGCAGAAGAATATATGGCTAAGTATTATCCCGATTATCAAGAAAAATTTCCTAAGAGAAGCAAACCAAGTTTTTATTTGACTGAGTATGATAGATTCAGATTTAATGATAAATTTATATCTGACCCAGATGGTTATTGTAATAAATCGCCGGAAGAAATATTAAAAAATATATTTGTGGAGGCAGAGTAGTTTTTGTAAATAAAAAAAAATTGCCATGGTCTAATAACCACGGTAATTTTTTTTATTTAGATAGTGTCTACACGAGGAAAAACAAAGAAACAAAATGGAATTAAAGTAACATAAAAATACAACAAACAAATGCATAAGCAATGAAGGCACCAAAAGTTTTGGCATACCGGAAGCGATAAAACGCTAATGTTTTAAAGCAAGAAAAGTATTTTCGATGATATAACGTAAACAACATAAATCAGAATCAAAATTTCACTTGGATTTCCAGTTGACTTGATCAGAATTTTCTTAGATAGTGCTTATACAAAAAAGATAAAAAAGAGAAATAAACTATAAAGTAAAGTATAATGGAGGGAAGTAAAAAATAGGAGCGAAGTAAAAATGGAAAAAAAACGTATCATAGATTTGATATAAGTGATGCAGAATGGAAGATAATAAAACCGCACCTGACAGGTAATATGGAGGCATAGCCAAAGATAATCGGAAATCTATCAATGCAGGTGTGCAGTTGTTTGGATACTTAAAACATGGTCTCCGTGGAGGGATTTACTGCCGCATTATGGTAAGCGAGGTACAGTTCATCAAAAATTTATTCGATGGCAACAAAAAGGTATGCGGAACTTCTGTAAAATTTATTGTTACAGAGGAAAAGCATGCCGATTGCAAAAAAGCTGTTAACTTACTAAGAAATCTCAATGCAAAATTATTATTCGAAAATAGAGCTTATGATATCAACAAAATTTTTTTTTATTGCTGAACAAAACATAAAATCAGTTATCTCTCCAAAACGCAATCACATTTACCAGTATAATTATAATTGGTAACTTTGTTGTTTTTGTTATGCCTTTCTTTGCTTTTAAACATTGGCGCGGTACTGCCATTAGATACGCTAAAACACTCGATGCTTTTATGGTTTTTATTTATGTTCATTGTATCTTTATGTACCTGTGTTTCTTTTAAATTT
>CAMVHY010000065.1 GCA_947167415.1 uncultured Clostridia bacterium | reverse complement strand
TTGTATCTTTATGTACCGATGTTTCTTTTAAATTCTTTCATGTAGACAGTATCTAGGTAGCATTCACCTAAAAGAAGTTTGTTGCTTGGATTGTGTAAAAAAATAAAAAATAAGGCCCTGATTTTTAAACAGAGCCTTTTTTGATTGAAAAAAAATTTAAATATCCGATGGCATTAAAAAAAAATTTCTTGGTGAAAGTCCAAAACTAAAAATTTGTGGGCTATCATTTGAACACGATCGTTTAAATTGTTGTTTAATAAAACGCTTATAAAATTCGTCAAAATAAAATTCTATTTTCTCACGCGAATAATTTTCAAAAGCACGTTCTGCCATAAAAATAATTTTTTGACGAGTAAAACCATGTTTCAACAAATAAAAAATAAAAAAATCAATAAGTTCATATGGGCCAAGAATTTTTTCTGTTTGTTGAGAAATATTTTTATTTTGATCGTTTGGTAATAATTCAGGGCTAATTGGCGTTGCTAAAATTTTTTTTAAGCAGGCGTTTGTTTTATCCGAAAAATATTTTTCTTCGATAATAAAATTTACGAGCTCACGAATTAAACTTTTTGGCAAATTAGCATTTGGATTGTAATGTGAAATATTATCGCCGTTATAAGTCGTAAAACCTGTAGCAATTTCACTTAAATCACCTGTTCCTAAAACAATCCCATCTAAATCATTTGCTAAATCAAATAAAATTTGAGTTCTTTCTCTGACTTGTGCATTTTCAAAAGTTACGTTCAAATTATTTATATCGTGGTCTATATCTTTAAAATGTTTTTCACAAATATCTTTGATAGAAATAATTTTATATGTGATATCAAAACTTTCAGACAAAAATTTTGCGCTATCAAAAGTAATATCGCTCGTTCCAAATCCCGGCATATTTACGCCCAAAATATTTTTATGCGATATTTTTAATCGATCGAAAGCAAAAATCGCATTAATTAAACTTAAAGTTGAATCAATTCCTCCTGAAACACCGATTATTATTTTTTTTGATTCGGATTTTTTAAATCTGGTTATGATTGCATTTTGTTGTATTAATAAAATCTCGCGAAAGAAATTTTTTTGCTCGGCGAATTTTAAAAATGGATTTTTGTCAAATTTTCTTGTTATATCAGCTTCATTTAATTCCGGAAGAGTTATTTTTATAAAATAATTTGGCTCGAAAATAAATTCACGTTTTTGTTTTTTAAAATTAATTTTGTCGAAATCAATATCTTCATAAACCAATTGTGACTCAAGCAAATATTTTTTTGTCTGGGTCAATTTTTTTTCTTGCTCAAAAATAAAACCTGTGCCGTTAAAAACAAAGTTTGTCGTTGATTCTCCATAGCCTGAATTTATATAAGCGCACGCATTATTATTTTTTATGCACGCAGATTTTATAATTAACTCATCAAAATTTTCGTCTAAATAAATTGGTTTGCTCGCAAGATTTAAATTTATATCCGCGAAATTACAAAAATCTAAATCAAAATTTACTTTAATTAAAAATCTGTCATTCATTTCAAAAATTAAATCGCCAAAGAAAAAACTATCCCATTCAGAATTATTAATTTGAGTTGCAAAATTTTTTTTACCGGCAGAAAAATATCTTTTATCCGTGTCCGATAAATTTATTTTTGGTACCACGCCCAAAATATTTTTTCCGTAACAAATAACAGCGCAATTAAACAAATTATTTTTTATTTCTAACGGCATACCAATTACATACATAATATTTTTATCCGCTAAATTTTCTCTCAGCGCATCAAAATTTTTTCTGACTTCAGAAATTAAATTTTTCTGCTTAAATAAATCTAAACAAGTTGATCCTGTTAAACATAATTCCGGAAAAATAATTATTCGTGCTTTTTTTTCTTCTGCCTCTAAAATTAATTTATAAATTTCGTTTGCGTTATATTCCGGATTAAATAATTTTATGCTGGGACAAGCAATTGCAACTTTATAAAAAGCAAACATTTTTGTTCCTCCAAATAAAATCTTTTTGTTGAAAAACAAAACAGATTATAAAATAAGTTTTTTTTGTGCGTGAAAGTTTTTTTAAGCTACAAATTTTTTTCATCAAAATAAAATTTTTTTAGCTATAAAAAATTTTTTTACGCTATTTATTTTTTTTACTATTATGTTTCCCTTTTTTATTTGTATTGCTTTCATAATTAAATCTGCATTCATTTTTATGATATGGATTTAGATGAAATTCTCGTGTGCTTACAAAAAAAATAAAAACACTTGCCAAAATATTTTTTTTGTTCTATAATATAAGTTATCTCGTCAATAAATTTTGATTTGATATAATTACAGACGTTTGATAAAAGTTTTCTGTTGGCGGGGAAAAAAATTAAAGGAGTTGTAATGTTTGAATGAAAGAGAATTATGATGATGATGATGATATTTCTAAAGAGGCTGATAAACAGCCACCTACAAATTTAAAAGATGATCTTGATTTATGGGAAACTAAATTAAACGAATGTGCAGAAGATACACCTCAAGAAAATGTGAAGAATGTCTTAGAAAATGTAATTCAAAATGTAATTCAAAATGTAGAATATGAAAATTTAAATCCAAACGATAACAGACAAAATTCAGAAGCTTTAAAGACGTATTTGAAAGATAAAAAAATCGATATCAAAGATTTTCTTATCGCGTTACAAAACAAAGACGGAGATGGTCCACAAGTTTCCCTGAGGAAAAAATTAAGGTTGTATATGTTGTTGGTTTCAAAAAACGATCGTAAGTTTTCGGATATCTTTCGATTGATGGACGATTGGAATTATAGATTTGAGAGCGATTATTTTTTAGATCTCAAACATACTAATTTAGGAAACATATCCGAAGTAAGAAATTTTACTCACCACGATCAATATATTGAATTTTTTAAAGGATTGCCCAATGGCGAAAAAACTTTGAGAAATCTTTTTTTGATACCAAACTTTATTATTTTTTGGAATATGGATTTAGATAAAAATAAAACAGAAGATTATGACAAAATTATTGATGATTTATTTGAAAACATTGGTAGTGCCAAGAGTATATTTACAAACAACAAAGAAAAATATAAGCAAACGATAAAAAATATGCATTTGATTTGTGTAAAAAGTATGAATAGTTCTTATGGAAATGATCAAGGTAGATGTTTGGCAACGAAGTTAAAAGATAAAGATGGCAATCTTATTGATGTTAGTCAAACATTTTCAGATTTTGCAGATATGTTGCGTGAAGAAGAATTAATTGATGAAAATACTCGCGACAGATTAAAATCGGGGCCGAATTTTCTTTTACTTCGCTTGTCTGTGATTTGGAAATATATAAAATTTTTCTTTCGGAAAAATATTTTGTGTCAAGAAAATATTTATTACGGTTATGATAGTGAGATTTTGATTAAAAAAATTGATCACTTCGGAAATATTCTTGCTCCTGGTTGGTTTAATTGCGATATGAATTTGTATAATAAATGGAAAAAAGACAGTTGGATAAAAGATCATGTTTCCAATTTTGTTTACACAGCAAATCAATATTTTAAAAAAGATAACACATTTGTTTTGGATCAAATGTTAATTCAGAAAGGACTTACAGAAGCACAAAATAAAGAAAGCCCAAATTTCAAGAAAAAAGAGGTTGAGGTTACGGAAGAAAACAATGTTGAAAAAAAAGAACCAGAAAAAGAAGAAAAGGAAACGATAATTGTAAACAATATAAACAATAAAGAAAGTAAAGAATAAGTTAAAAACCAACATTGATATAAATAAAATTTTTTCATAAGAAAAATAATCTTTGACAATTTTGGTCGAGGATTATTTTTTTTGCTCAATTTCATAATTTTTATTTTTTGATCTGAGATTTTAAAACCTATCCTCTGGCCATAAAAATTTTTTATTCATAACCAATATTTTAATTTTTATTTTCAAACACAAATCAATATCCAAAAATTTTCTGTTGAAAGTGGACGAAAAATCTTATAAAATACAGTTTTATGGTTTATAAAAGTTTTTTTTGAGAGGAGTGATAGTTTGATTTGTCTTAATGATGTGACAAAAATTTATGACAATCAGGCAAAAGGGATTGAAAACGTTTCGCTTTCAATTAAACAGGGCGAATTTGTTTTTATTGTTGGGACAAGCGGTTCAGGAAAATCTACTTTTATAAGATTATTATTAAAAGAAGTGGATTTAACGTCAGGAGAAATAATTGTAAGTCGGCAGAATTTATCGCTGATTCATCCAAAATTATTGCCATATTATCGAAGAAATATTGGCGTTGTTTTTCAGGATTTTAAATTATTGCCGAACAAAACAGTTTACGAAAACGTTGCCTTTGCGATGGAAATAGTTCAAGCGTCGTCGAAAGATATTCGGCGTTCTGTTCCGGCTGTGCTTTCAATGGTCGGGCTCGAAAAAAAATATAAAGATTATCCAAATCAATTATCGGGCGGAGAAAAGCAAAGGACAGCGATTGCGCGAGCGATAGTTAATAAACCGCCGTTGTTATTAGCGGACGAGCCAACAGGAAATTTGGATCCGGATAATGCACTTGAAATTATGAAATTGCTGGAAAAAATAAATTCGCATGGCACAACGGTGATTGTCGCAACGCATGCAAAAGATTTGGTTGATAGTATGAAAAAACGCGTAATTACTTTTGTGGAAGGAAATTTAATAAGTGACGTGGAACAAGGGGTTTATGATTATGAAGTTGCGCAGTCTTAAATTTTATTTTAAAGAGGCTTTTAATAATCTGAGCAGGAATAAATTAATGGCGTTCGCATCGGTTATAACTGTTATGTCGTGTATTTTAATATTTTCGGTTTCGTTTTATTTTGTTGAGAACATAAATTTTGCGCTCGAGAAAATAAATAGTGCGATTGGATTGTCAGTAATAATAAAAGATGATTTGCCGGATGAAAAAGTTAATGTGTTGAAAAAGAAAATATCTGAGCTGGTTTATGTTAAAAAAATAGATTTTGTTTCGTCTGAGCAAGCATTAAAAAATTTTATGGAAACTTTTGAGGATTCAAAAGAAATTTTAGCGGGATTAAAAGAAGATAATCCATTGCCAAGATCTTTTGATATTTTGTTGCTTGATAATAAATTTTATGAAGATGCGATAAAAGCGTGTGAGAATTTAAAAGATGACGGGGTAGAAAAAGTTAAACATGCGCTCGCAGAAACAAATGTTTTGATGTCGATAAGTAAAATTTTGCATATTGTCAGTGCTGTAATGATTTTTTTGCTTGGGATAATTTCGATTGTAATTATTATTAATACGATTAGATTGGCTGTAAATTCTCGACGAGAAGAAATAATAATCATGAAATATATTGGCGCGACAAATTGGTTTATACGTTGGCCATTTATTATTGAAGGTATGATTATAGGTTTTGTTGGTTCGATTATTCCGGTTTTAATTTGTTGGCCATGTTATGAAAAAATTATTGAGTTTATTTATATTAAAATGAGCTTTATGAAAAAAATATTTGAATTTAAATCTGGTTTAATTATTTTTTCTGAACTTTTGCCGATTGCTTTAAGTTTGGGATTATTTATTGGAATCATCGGAAGTTTTTCGTCGGTAAAAAAATATTTGGATGTGTAATTGATAATGTTTAATAAGAAAAAAATTTTAGTTTGTGTTTTGAGCTTGTTTTTTTTTTAAGCTTTGGATTTGAAAATATAAATTGTTATGCGAAAAAAAATTTAAATGAATTGAGGCGTGAAGCAAATAAAATAAAACAAAATTCGTCTGAAACAAAGAGATTAATTAAAAAATCACGCGATGAAAAAAATAGTTTACAGAGAGAAATAAATAATTTGGATGAAGAATTATTAGCTGCGTCGCGAAAATTAATTGCGAATAATAATAAACTTGCGAGTGTAAGAAAAAAACTTGAGGAAAATAAAAAAGAGCTTGAAGAGGCAAAAATAAAATTAAAAAATCAGTATGCAGCTTATAAAAAAAGAATAAGATTTATTTATGAGAATGGGAAATTTGCGTATTTGAAAATTATTTTGCAGGCAGATAATTTTCATGATTTTTTAAAGCGTGCGGAATATGTAAATTATATTATTAAATATGATGCGGGATTGTTGGATAAGCTGAAAGAAAATGAGTTGTTTATCGAAAAAAAAATTAAAGATATAGAAATAGAAGAGGCGCAAATAAAAAATTTTATTGAGAAAGAAAAAAAATATAAAGCGAATCTTGAAATAAAAGTCAAAGCAAAAGAAGATTTTATTAATAAAATTAATTCGAATCTGGAACAGTATGAGCAAAAATTAAAAACGTTAGATGCAGCTGATCGAGAAATTACGAGTTTAATAAAAAAAGCGCAGAAGGAGCAAGAAGAAGCAGCAGCAAAAGCTAGACAAAATAAAAATCAAAAAAATAAAAATCAGACAACAAAATTTAATTATACAGGTGGAAAATTAGGATGGCCTGTTCCGGGAAGGAGTACGATTAGTTCTGGATATGGAAGTCGAACCAGTCCGATAAAAGGCAAAGGTGAATTTCATACTGGACTTGATATTCCTGCTCCAACCGGAACAAAAATTTATGCTGCTGAATCAGGAAAAGTTATAAATTCAGGATCGATTAATGGTTATGGTTATACGGTAATAATTGATCACGGAAACGGATTAAGTACTTTATATGGACACAATTCGCAGCTAAAAGTAAAAGTTGGACAAAAAGTAAACAGAGGAGATGTGATTGCTTTAGCCGGAAGCACAGGGTGGTCAACGGGTCCACACTGCCATTTTGAAGTAAGAATTAATGGTAAGCATACAAATCCTTGGAGTTATTTGGGAAAATAAATAAAACAAAAAGACAGCTAAATAATGACTGTCTTTTTTGTTATTGAAATCGTGTTAAAAACCAAAAAATAGATTTTAAATAATTTAGCTGTTTAATTTATCGTAATAATAATATTTTTTATAAAATAAACCGGCGATTTTTTTACATGGAAACTAAATATTGTCCGCATAAAACAAATAACAAAAATAAATTATTTTATCAATACAACAAAAAGCACACCGCGTTCGATGTGCTTAAACTTTTATTTTAAACTCAATTTTTATTTTTTTTCATCCTCTTTTTTATCTTCTTCGAATTTTTTTCCTTGATTTAGGTAGCGTTCACATAAAAAGCGAATTAAAAATAAAAGCAAGGGAGATGTTAGAAATAAAAATAGAATCGAGTTTATCATAACGAGTAAAAACTTTTCTAAAACGTTTTAATCTCAGGAAATATCGTTCGATAATATTGCGATGTTTATAAAGGTGTCGATCATAACTCCAAGGCAACTTACGATTTTTTTTATGGGGAACAACTGTCTTAAACCAGTGATCCTTGGCTAGAACTAAAGTTTTATCATCTTCGTAAGCTCTATCCATCAAAAGATAATTATTATTTTTGGAATAAATGAATTCAATCAACTTTCTTTCTTCAGGAGCATCGTAAGAATTGCCAGGAGACAAACGAAAAACCAATTAACATGAAGATGTACAACATAAGTGTAACTTAGTTGTCAGGCCACCTTTTGAACGT
>CAMVHY010000064.1 GCA_947167415.1 uncultured Clostridia bacterium | reverse complement strand
TCCTCGCTATCGGCATTAATCCCTCTAGCTTTTTATATTGTGTTTTTGTCAGTTTTATATTTTTATCTTATTACTTTTTTCTTTTTGCTTAATCCATTTTTATTTTATGTGAACGCTAACTAATACACAACGGTATTTTTTATTTGATATTAGATTTTTTATTTAGCCATATTACATATCTTTGTCTTGGTTGATCATATTATTTTTTTTTATTCATAAGGTAGTCCAAAGCATTAAAATAGCATTTTTTCCGTGAAACCACGTTAAAGCTCCTTGAATAAAAACTGTATACGGATTGCGAATTGGAGCATCTGCCGAAAGTTCAATCGATGAACCTTGAATAAAATTTCCTGCTGCCATTATTATTTCACAATCATATCCTGGGATTTTTTCTGGTGTGGGAGTAAAGAAATTATTTACTGGCGATGCCTTTCGCACTCCTTCACAAAATTTAATCAAGTTTTCTTTTGATTTTAAATTTATAGCTTGAATTATATCCATACGATTATCAGTTGATTTTGGAAATACTTCGAAGTCAAACATAGAAAATATTTCGGCTGCAAAAATTGCCGTCTTTAATGCGCATGAAACAACTTGTGGTGCAACAAACAAACCATATAAATTATAAAATGATGTTTTGGTTGAAATAAAAAAATTGCCAAATCCATATATAAACACGAACTTGGCATTTATTGTAAAAACATAAATTAAATGTTGTTAATTAAAATCGTCGCATAAAAAAATTTTAAACAAGAAATATTAAATGAAATAAATTTGTTAGCTGAGATGTTGGCAAAAATTTTATTAAAAAGGTAAACGAGTCAAAAAAAGTAAAACACAATTCCTCCTTATTTACTTTATCATTTATCATTTATCATTATTTTTTATGGTCTTGTATCTTTATGATTTATTTTTTCTAGGCATTCGTAGTTACTGAATTCTGGGTCACTGTTGCCATTCTTGATATCGTTGCCATGGTTCTTTTCTTCATTTTCATTTTCACTTTTATCCGACGATTTACTATTTATCGATTTTTGCTTATCATTATCAATAATTGAATTGCAGTTATAAGCCAAGATACCAAAGACAACGGTGGAAACGATGGGAATTAATCCAACTATAATAAAAAGTATATCTGTCATCCCGAATTTGTATTTATTGTCACAAGCAACGTTAACGACAAAAACAATTGACGGAAAAATAGGTAAAAATATTCCAATTATTGCCGGTGCCTTATATGGATTTTTTGTTTGACCAGTTCTTTGGGAGTTTTCAATTTCTTTGTTGAGGCTGTTATTTTCGTTTTTTTCAACAATCTTTCCTTTTTCCACAAACTTCAACTGCTTATTACTACCGTATTCTAATTTCAATCGTAACAATATTTTTTTAACCTCTATAAATTCCCTGTCATTGCATTCTATTCTATTAATATGATTGAAGATATATATAACTTGCTCGCGCTGATCTTCCTTGAAAAACCAATTAATTGCCTTCTGGAAGAGGGAATTGCCGCACAGATTTTTTATATCTAAATCAGGTTGACTCCAACGATACATTCCTTTACAGAATTTTATAAAGTCATGCCCCACTTCCAATTTGACCGGCCGATTGCTTGCCAATTTACCATAAATTTCCTGTATATCTATATCTATTTTATTTTCATTAGATTTAAAAAAATAAGCTCCCAAAAAGGCAAAACATGCCTTTGAGCGATTAAAATCTTTATTAATTATTATAATACTGGACATTTTACTCTTGTTAGTCTCGTTTTTAAAAAAATTTTTACATGATGCATATTTCAGATTATCCTGATTTTTGTCAACGAAATATTGCAATAAATTCCATTTAAGATCTAACCAAGAATCTAGATTTGTAATTTTAAGGCCATTTATATCAGTTAACATAATATCTATCAAGATCTTCTCACGCAGATTTTCTAAAAATGTGTTTAAATTGGCAATTGTCTTATCCTTATATAACTTTTTTTCAACGTCACTTTTCTTTAACATAAATTTTTCCTCTCTTATTATTTTAAAACATTTTCAATTAGCGCTACATTTCATCTCGATCTGTAAACTTTGTCATTTATATAATAAAAATAAAAATCAGCTAAGGACAAAATTTACAAATTAGATAATTTTATTTTAACCCAAAAAATAATGCATGTCAAGCATTTTTAAGTATTTTTTTTGAAATTTGAGGGGGGGGTAGAGCCTCTTAATAAGAGAAGTTTAAGAGATTTTGTTTTTAATCTAAGCAAAAATTAAAGTTACAAGCACCAAAATCCAAAAATTTTTTTGGATTTCAAAATCAGTTTATCTCTACATATCATGTTAATTTTTTTTATTTAAAAGTCTATCCAAAGCAATCAAAACAGCATTTTTTCCGTGAAACCATGTTAAAGATCCTTGAATAAAAACTGTATACGGATTGCGAATCGGAGCGTCCGCCGAAAATTCAATTGATGAACCCTGAACAAAATTTCCTGCTGCCATTATTATTTCACAATCATACCCGGGAATTTTTTCTGGCGTGGGAGTAAAAAAATTATTTACTGGTGATGCTTTTTGCACACCTTCACAAAATTTAATCAAGTTTTCTTCTGATTTTAAATTTATAGCTTGAATTATATCCGTACGATTATCAGTTGATTTTGGAAATACTTCGAAGTCAAACATAGAAAATATTTCGGCTGCAAAAATTGCCGTCTTTAATGCGCATGAAACAACTTGCGGTGCAACAAACAAACCATATAAATTATAAAATGATTCTCCAAGTGACGCTCCCAATTCTTTTTCTAAACCCGGAGCAAAAAGTTGACACGAACAATTTTTTATCAAATTTTTTTTCCCGGTTATATAAGCGCCAGTTTTTGCAATGCCACCGCCCGGATTTTTTATTAATGATCCAACTGTTAAATCTGCACCAAAATCCGACGGCTCAAATTCTTCAACAAATTCACCATAACAATTATCAACCAAAAAAATTATATTTGGGTTGATTTTTTTTATAAATTTAATTACATTGTCAATTTTTTCTACGCTCAGAGATTCTCTTAACGAATATCCACGTGATCTTTGAATTGCGATTATTTTTGTTTGCGGCGAAATATTTTTTTTTATGGTGTCCAAATCAAAATCTTTTTTATTTTTTAATTCGATTTTTTTATATTTTACCCCACGTTTTATTAATTCTTGAATTATATTTTTTAAACTATCATAAGGCTCACCAGAAATATAAATTAATTCGTCAGCAAAATTTAAATTTCCAAAAAAAGCACACGCTAAAGCATGCGTTCCTGAAACAAAATTTATTCTTACTAAAGAATCTTCTGTATTAAAAACGTCGCAATAAATTTTTTCTAAAATATCTCGTCCTGCATCGTTATAACCATAACCATTAGAAAAATTAAAATGTGAATCGCTTAATTTATTTTTTTGCATCGCATGTAAAATTTTCATTTGATTAAACTCACAAATCGAATCTATTTTTTTAGACATAGACAAAATATTTTTTTGTGCCTGAATCCCGGCATCTACTATTTTTTTTTCGACACCAAATTTTTCTGTCATAAATTTTAAATACAAATCTTCAGTCATACTATTTCACTCCAAAAATATTTTTTGATACAATTGGATATAGATTATAAATTAAAATTAAACGAGTTCAAATTTCACACTTGTTATTTTTGTGCTAACTGTAAAAATTTGATAAAATCAAATTGCATTGTCATGTCGTGATAAAGTTTTTTTCTATATTGAAATATAGAGAAATAAGTTTTATTTGGTTAGCGGATTTAAAAAAAATTTTTTTCAGCTTAAAACACACTTTTTGTCAAAAATCATATTTTATTAATAAAACAATTTTTGATTTGTAACTTGCTCAAAATAGCTAAAACGGTTATAGTATAATCGTGAATTATTTTTTAGGAGTGTAAAATTTATTATGAAAAACAAATTTGATAAGCAAAAAAAGACAAAATACAATGTAGGAATTATTGGCGCATCAGGAATAATTGGACGTGAATTTTTAAATGTTCTCACAGCGCGTAATTTTCCGATCGAAAAATTATTTTTATTTGCATCAAAAAAATCTGTAGGTCAAACAATTTCGTTTAATCGCAAAAAATATGCTATACAAGAATTGACAACAAAATCTTTTGAAGAAAATCAAATTGATATTGCTCTTTTTTCGGCTGGAGCAACGATAAGTAAAAAATTTGCTCCGTTGGCAGCATGCACAGGTTGTGTCGTAGTTGATAATAGTTCAGCGTGGAGAATGGATTCGACGGTTCCATTAGTAATTCCCGAAATAAATCCAAATGATATTTTGAAACACAAAGGTATTATTGCAAATCCAAATTGTTCAACTATTCAAGCCCTTGTTGTTTTATATCCGTTGCATAAATTTTTTAAAATAAAACGTGTAATAATTTCGACTTATCAAGCTGTTTCAGGTGCAGGAAGTCAAGGTATTGAGGATTTATTAAATGGCATAAAAAACATCGCGCCAAAAAAATTTCGATATCCAATTTTTAATAATTGCATTCCGCAAATAGATACTTTTAATGATTTAGGTTATACAAAAGAAGAAGTAAAACTTATGAATGAAACGAAAAAAATTTTTCATGAGGACATAAAATTAACTGCGACGGCCGTCCGTGTACCTGTAAAAAATTGTCACTGCGAATCAATAAATGTTGAATTTGAAAAAAGTTTTGATATAGCACATGTAATAGAAATTTTTGATAATACTCACGGAATAAGAATCTTAAATAATATAAATGAATCAGAGTATCCGATGCCAATTAATGTTAACGGAAAAGATCAAGTTTTTGTTGGAAGAATCAGGCGTGATTTCACAGTGGAAAATGGATTAAATTTATGGGTTGTTGCGGATAATACTCGTAAAGGTGCCGCAACAAATGCTGTTCAAATAGCTGAATTGGTTCGTAAAAGTCAAAATGGAGGCAGACTATGAAAATTTTTCAAGGTTCAGCTGTTGCTTTGGTAACGCCGTTTGATAAAAATGGCGAAATTAATTTTAAGAGTTTTGAAAGATTACTGGAGTTTCATTTAGAAAATAATACGCAAGCAATAATTATTTTTGGAACAACGGGTGAGAGCGCAACTTTAAGTGATAACGAAAAATTTGAGTTATTAAAATTGGCGTTAAGTAAATGCGAAAAAAAAATTAAAATTATTGCCGGAACAGGAAGTAATAATACTAATCATGCTGTTTATCTAACACGTGAAGCAAAAAAAATTGGAGTCGATGCATGTTTAATTGTTACGCCTTATTATAATAAAACAAGTCAAACTGGTCTGATTCAACATTATAAAAAAATTTGTGAGATTGGTTTGCCAGTAATAATTTATAATGTGCCGAGTCGAACAGGTTTAAATATTTTACCTGAAACTTATGTTAAATTATTGGATTTAAAAAATATTATTGGCATCAAAGAAGCTGGCGGAAATATTTCGCATGTAGCTGAAATTTTTGCTTTATGTCGGGATAAAAAAGATTTTAATTTATATTCAGGCAATGATGACCAAATTGTTCCGATTTTATCGCTTGGAGGGCACGGGGTAATTTCGGTTTTAGCAAATATTTTTCCCAAAGAAACACAAGCTATTTGTCAAGATTTTTTTGATGGCGAGACAAAAAAAAGTCGCGATGCGCAACTAAAATTTTTGCCTTTAATTAAAAATTTGTTTTGCGAAGTAAATCCGATGCCAATTAAATTTGCCATGAATTATCTTGGTTTTGAAGTTGGAAAATGTCGGTTGCCGCTAACAGATTTATCAGAGCAAAATAAAAATAAAATCATTAAAACTTTGGACGGCTTAAAATAATTTTTTTTGGTTTTTATATCAATAAAAAAAAACACGTTTTGATAACGTGCTTTTTTATTTTTGTTTTAATATAAATTTTTACCTGCCAGCTATTTAAAAGCAAAAAGCAAACCAAATACATAAATTAAACTTAGATTTAAACCAAAAAACAAAGCATGTTTATATACACATGCTTTTTAAATAAATTCTAAATATCTTGGAAAGAGAAATTCACTTTTTAAATTTACGTTTGCGAGCCGCTTCCGATTTTTTCTTACGTCTTACACTCGGTTTTTCATAATGCTCGCGTTTACGAATTTCTGCCAGCGTTCCATTTCTGGCACAACTTTTTTTGAACCTTCGCAAAGCACTATCAAGACTTTCGTTTTCATTCACAATAACTTCTGACATTTTTGTTCCCTCCCTCCAATTACTTGCGTTTATTATAATAAACAAAAATCATGTCGAAAGTCAATAAATAAAATCACTTAACAATCCCGGTTTTTTTCCATAAATTCATTATAAACTCTATCGATGCACAATATTTATCCATGAGAGAAACTATTATTGCTTCAGGATATTTTGGTGGCACAAAAACCATCGGCCACATGTGTCTTAAAATAGCGTTCTTTTCTATTTTGTTTAAGTGTGTAATTTTCTCTGCGTTGCGCAAAGCTATTATAGCGTGTGCTTTTGAATGACGGCCTTCGATTTGTTTTTCTTTACGCCAATCATATAAATAAAAATCATGCAATAATCCCGCACGCGCTGCGCTTTTATAATCCAATTTAAAAAATTTACACACCAAAAAACTATAATACGCGACATTAATAGAATGTTGCAAACGACTTGTTTTCATGTGCTGAAAAAAATTTTTTAGCTTTAGAAAGTCCGAATTGGTAATTATATTTTTGACACAATTATTAAATTCGCGCGCTAAATAATTATTTTGGTCCAGCAAATTTATTTTTGAACCGATTGCTTTTCGCATAACTAAGCCTCCAAGATTTTTTTGCGCGAAAATAATATTTATTATAACCACTATTTTCTTTTTTATTGCAAATAAATCAAAATTAATTTTTAAGTCAATTTTTTTTTACGTCGAAAAGATTAAATTCGTCTAGAGAGAAAATTTGTTTGTTTGAATAAATTTTTATAATTCGATAGATATTTTTTTGTAACAATAAAATTATGCAAACAAAAACCAAATTATATTCATGTTTTTATATGTCTTGAACTATGTAGTGTTTGTATAAAACAAAGAACAAAAGAGAGATTTATTTACTCCGCCACAAAAAATATATAGGTAATAGTGTGGTCAAAAAAAAATATTAAAAAAGACTTAACAAAAGAAAAGGAATTAATTTAAGTATAAAATGTTATGTAAAAAAAATAATTACATAGCAAAAAAAATAAAAAAAGAGAAGGAGGTGGTACAATGGTGGTGGTAAAATATTCTTGTAAAAAACAAGGGAAACCATTATATCGGGGGCTTTTGATGTGGGGGGCTGTTTTTGATAATAGCATCGATTATTGGTATTGGAGGCGGTGTGATAATTGTCACAGTATTTTGTTGTGCGCGCAGAAGTAGCAATAATCAACCACAAAATCAAAATCTCTTGATAGAAAATACGGAAGATGTTATTGGTGATAATAATTTAAATCTTCAGTCTCAAAATCAAATTTCATTGACAAGAAATGTTGATGAAAACCGAAACAATTTGATT
>CAMVHY010000063.1 GCA_947167415.1 uncultured Clostridia bacterium | reverse complement strand
TTCGCAGATCGTGCTTACGATACCAACGAGATCTTGTCTCATACAGCAAAACGAAAAACAAAATCAGTTATTTCTCCAAAACGCAACAGACTTGAATAACGTGATTTTAAAGGTTTTAAGGTTTTAAAGAAAAGAGACAATAAATAGTCTCGTCGTAAATTTTATCGCTTTAGACATATTATCGAGAATACTTTTCTTGCTTTTAAACGTTGGCGCGGTATTGCCACCCGATACGCTAAAACACTCGATGTTTTCATCGCTCCTATTTATTCTTTATGTATTTGTAGTTCTTTTAAATTTTTTTCATGTAGACAGTGTCTAGGTAGTATGTACATAAAATAAAAATAGATTGACCAAAAGAAAAAGGTGGCAAGATAAAGAAATGAAACTTACAAAAACACAATATAAAAAACTAAAGGTATTAATGCCGATAGCGAGAAAACTGGCGAAGATATCAAACTACAAATTTTATGCATACAATAGTTTACATAATAGAAAATGGTTGCGAATAGATGGCATTACCAAAAAAATATGAAAACTGGCATACAATTTATACAAAATTTAGCAGATAGCCAATGAAGTTAATTAAGTCCATATATTCCAAAAGTAATAATTATCTCTTTGTGGCAAGGCTTACGAAGGTGATAAAACTTTAGTTTCAGCCAAGGATCACAGGTTTTACAGAGTTGTTCTGTCTAAAAAAAATCGTAAGTTGCCTTGGAGTTATGATAAACAACTTTATAAACAGCGTAATAATATTATTGAACGATATTTTCTGAGATTAAAACGCTTTAGAAAAGTTTTTACTCGTTATGATAGGCTTGATTCTATTTTTATTTTTACCAGTTCCCTTGTTTTTATTTTTAACTTGCTTTTTATGTAAATGCTGCCTAAATATATTTTCAAATTGAATCTCATTTTTTCTTTGATATAGCTTGATTTCCTCCGTGAACATTACTTGAATGCTGATAAACTTTTACATAAGTTAAATCTATCGTTAAGAATTTAATTTTTTTATTGCCTTTAAATATCTCAAATAATTTTTCCCAAATACCTTTTCTTTGCCATCGAATAGATCTTCGATGCAGTCTCCCGCACTCTCTATAATTAGATTATTTCCATGGCAAACATATTCTTAGTATCCTTACAGCTGCATTGATAGATTTCCGATTGTCTTTGGCTATGCCACTGTATTGCCCGTGTTGTCGCGTTAAACGTGGTTTAATTTTTTTCCATGTTTTTATCATCTATACCAAATTTGTGATACGTTTTTTGGTTTTTCTTTTTTGCTTTCCTTTACTTTTTTTATTCATCGTAATTTATCTTTGTTTTATACAGATAGATACTATCTAATAAAAATATAAGATTCATCTCAAACACAATTTACCGTATACATTTTTTTATAACACCGAACAATTTTTAATAAATTGGCATTAACTATTTTATATGCTAAAATTAATACGCAAAAAAATTTTAGGGAGGATATTTAGTGAAAAAAAAATTTGATAAGAAAGTTTTATTTTATATTGTTTTTTTTACCTGGGCATTTTTTGGATTAAAGCCAAATGTAAATGCACACGATTTAAAAATTCGTTTGGAGGATTTAAATCCAGCGTTTGCAGAATATGTAAAAAGTATAAAGAATGGCGAAAAAACAAAAGATCGAGATAAAAATTTTTGCGGAATGATCCCAAACACCATTGAACTAAAAAAGGATTATTCTCTAGATGATAATGACAATGTTGTATATGAACAGAAAAATAAATCATCTTTGCCGTCAAAATATATTTCTGATTTAACACCGATAAGAAATCAAGGAAGTTATGGTTCGTGTTGGGCTTGTGCAATGGCATCTGTTGTTGAAGGAAGTTTTTTAAAAATGTTTGGTGATTTGATGGAAATTTCTGTACCGAATATGATTTACCATTTAAATTATGGTGCAAGTTTAAACAACAAATATTCTAGTGATGCTGAAGAAGGTGGTTTGTTTTCGCTCGCAACGGCTTATTTTGCTAGTGGACGAGGAGCTGTTTTAGCCGAAGATGATGTTTATTACGATAATATGTTTAATAAATCGAATCCGGAACATTGGAGTGTAAAAAAAAGACAATTTTTAGATACAAATTTAATATCATTAAATTATCCGGCTTGTTATTTGCGTGATGTAAAATTTATTCCCGATCCTAAAATATATAACGACAGAACGCGTGAAATACATCGAAATAAAATAAAAAGAGCGATTATGAAATTCGGTGGAGTGGTGTCGTCTTTTCTTTATGATCCTGAATATATTTCTGAAGATGAAAAAGATTATTGTAACCTAGAAGATTTTGGTTGGTTCGGACCAAATCATGCGATAAAAATTATCGGTTGGGATGATAATTATTCACGGACAAATTTTAATGATAGGCCAAAAAATAATGGTGCGTTTATAGTACAAAATTCATGGGGAGAAGATTGGGGAGACAATGGCATATTTTATATGTCGTATGAAGATGTTTACGCAGGTAATAATTCTGTTGCTGTAACTGATATAGATGATTTTAAAGAAAAGTATTCGTTTCATAAAATTTATCAAGATGATTATTTTGGTATGGTTGTATCAGCTTCAACGGAGACAAATGAATTGTTTTTGGGGAAAATTTTTAATTTGCGTTGTCAGCGTGAAAATTTAACTGACGTCGGTTTGTTTATTGCCGACAGCGAAGTTAGTTGTGAATTTTATTTAGCAGATTTAGATTCGGAAAATAAAATTTCTGGTTTGGGAGAAGTAATCGGAGAAAAATATTTTGAGTTTCCAGGATATTACACAGTTGCTTTAAATAATATAAAGGAACTTAGCAAAAAAGATAATAACGGTAAGTTCGCGATTATTGTAAAAATGAAAAGCGAAAGCGATGGTGAAATTAAATTACCGTTGGAAATAAAAAGCTGGGTTACTGCAACATCACAAGCCGTTGGTTATAAAGATGAAAATTTTGTTAATATAAATGGTAAATGGGAAGATATATTTGACGTTGTTAAAGACGATACAGGATGGAATCTTTTTGAAGTCACGAATTTGAATATCAAAGCATTTACAGAAATAGTTGAACGGTAAAAAAATACTTGTTAGGCAAAAAAAGCAGGCTCTGAGTAATATAAAAAAAGCATTTTATGTCAATTTTATATGGCATAAGATGCTTTTTTTATCGTAATTTAATTTCTAATTTGTTTTCAAAAAACAAACTCAAAACAAAAGTGTCCAAAAATATCTTTTCCATAAATCTTTACTTTTTCATAAACATACTATAAAAATCAAGAAATTGCTGTTTTTTTTCTGGTGACATTTTTTTTAATAAAAGATTTATCATCTCATTTTTTTGTTCTTGCGTAATGTTTTTAGGAATTTTTTTATTATAGTCCATGATTATATTAACTGATTCCATCGGCGATTTTCCGTTTATGTCTCGTAAAAAATTTTTTATTAGCTCCTGATTTTCCGACTCTAAATTTTTAAATGCTGCCTCATTAAAAATATCTTCCATAAAATTTTTTTCTCCTTGTAGATCTAAATTTTTATTTTTATCCTTATAAAAAATCGAGAGTATATTTTTTATTAAACCAAAATAATTTGCCGGCAAAAACGTTTTCATTGCATTTATTAACCCCATTTCAAAATTATTTTTCTCATCTTCATCTTCACTTTTTTTCTGCGCATATAAGTTCACTAACATCTCAAACTCAAAAATTTTGACCATATATGCAATTTGTTTTTGATATTTAAAGTCAATATATGGCACGATTGCTTTAATAAATTTTAATTCCGGCGTATTTATTTCATCGTCGTAATATTTTATTCTCTTGCTATCTAGCACGTGAATAATTTTTTCAAATTTATCATCAGACATAATAAAAAACTCCCACGATTTTATATAGACTCACACATAAAATCTATGAAAAACAAAAACGTTTTATACGTAATTTTTTTTTCTCATAAACATTTTTACTTTGCCACTAAAAATATTTTTCGTTATCCAAACGCGATTATTTATTAATAATTTATTTTCCTCTTGACAAAATATTTTTTGTATGTAAAATAAAACCTATCTGCACTTTTAGCTCAGTTGGTAGAGCAACTGACTCTTAATCAGTGGGTCCAGGGTTCGAGTCCCTGAAGGTGCATTTTTTGTTTTTAATTATTTTTCTTTCGGTTCACTTTTTTCATGACTTTTTTGCTACCTAAAATATGATTCAAAAGTGTAAAATTAACTTGTACTTGATTTAAAAAATTTTTTCGGAGGTTAATTTATGGCAGTAAAAAATTTAATTTCCCGAGGCGCTGGAGTCTTATTGCATCCAACGAGTTTATATGGAAATTTTGGAATTGGTGATTTCGGCAATGCTTGTTTTGAATTTATAGATTTTTTAAGTGCTGCAAAACAAAAATTTTGGCAGATATTGCCTTTGAATCCGGTTGACGATAGTAATTCTCCATATCAATCGTGTTCTGTATTCGCAGGAAATGATTTATTAATAAGCCCTGAAATACTTTTGAAAAAAAAATATATCTCAGAAAGTGATTTAAAAAATCATCCGGACTTTGACTCAAGAAAAGTCGATTATCAAAAAGTTCGTGAATTTAAGTCAAATATATTTTTGGCTGCGTATGAAAATTTCAAAAAAGATAAAAATGCACAAACAGAATTTTTGGACTTTAATAAAAAAAATAAAAGTTGGTTGGATGATTATGCTTTGTTTTCGGCACTGAGAAAATATTTTTTGGAGCAAAGACAAAATAAAGATTTACGTGACAAAAAATTCGAACAAAGTGTTTTAAAAAATTATTATGACGGAGCGGTTTGGAATACATGGCCGGAAGAAATTTTGATGCGCGACAAGAAAGCAATTATTAAATATCAAAAAAAGCTCGCAAACGAAATGAATTATTATAAATTCTTGCAGTTTGAGTTTTTTGAGCAGTGGATGGCGATAAAAAAATATGCAAACGAAAAAAATATCGAGATAATTGGAGATTTACCAATTTTCACAGCTTATAATAGTTGTGACGTTTGGGCGAACAAAAATTTATTTAAGCTCGATAAAAATAATTATTATTTGCCAAAATTTATTGCCGGTGTACCTCCGGATGATTTTACAGCTGAAGGACAACTTTGGGGAAATCCAGTTTATGATTGGGAAGAAAATAAAAATCAAAATTATGAATGGTGGTTAAATCGCATAAAAAATATTTTTCAGATGGTTGATATTGTCCGTATAGATCATTTTCGAGGATTTGAATCATATTGGGAAGTAGCTTTTGGGGCAAAAAATGCTATTAATGGCAACTGGATAAAAGGACCTGGTAAAAACTTTTTTAATTTTATAAATAAAAAGCTTGGTAATTTAAAAATTATTGCTGAGGACTTAGGAATAATTACTGATGATGTTCGAAATTTGAAAAATGATTGCGGTTTTCCTGGAATGAGAGTTTTACAGTTTGCGTTTGATTATGATAATAAAAACGAACACTTGCCGCATAATTTTTGTGTAAATTCGATTGTTTATACAGGAACACATGATAATGATACGAGTTTTGGTTGGTATAAATCGGCTTCAGAAAAAACAAAAGATAAATTTCGAAGATATATGAATGTTTCAGGTGAAGATCCGGCATGGGATTTGATAAGATTAGCTTATTCGAGTGTTGCGTTGTGTGCAATTATTCCGATACAAGATTTAATGTCATTGGATTCGTTTGACAGAATGAATGTTCCGGGAACAGCATTTGATAATTGGAAATTTAGATTTACTTGTAATATGATGACGGATGAAATAAAAAATAAATTGATCTATTTTTGTGATTTGTTTAATAGATGAATAAAAAAATGGAATGTCAAAACGGCATTCCATTTTTGTTTTTTTTTTACATACTACGATTTTATTTGTTGATTTTGTATTTGCAAATCAATTTTTAAATTTTGATCCATAGATTTTGTTTTTTCGGATTTAGACAAAATCAAACAGTTAAATAAACTACGCAAACAAAGATTTTCTTGTGAAGTGTTTATATTTTTTGCGGCAATTGATAATGCAACCATAAAAAAAACAGATACAACAAACAATGCTATCAATAAAATATTTAGCAAATGAAATACAGCAAGTTCAAACCAAAAAATATTGATGAATAAGAAAGCTACAGAAATAATCGACACAGCACCTAAAATAACAAAAATGATTTTTAGTCTTTTATAATTCATCTGATTGTCAAATTCAGTAATGTTATTTTTATTTTGTTCTTCAACTTTGATTTTTAATTCTGAAAACTCACTTTGACTTTTTTTATTAGTCGAACTGAAATTACCACCCATAGAATTATTGTAACATATCTGATTGTCATCTTCAGTATTATTATTTTCATTTTGTCCTTCACTCTTGATTTTTGAAGCGGAATTATTATTTATACTGTCGTTTATATCTTCTTTGATTTCCATTGCTTTGTTTTTAATTGTTTTGCCACTGTCGTTATAATATTCATCTTGAGATACAATTTCAGTTAACCGTTCTTTTGTAAAAATGAATAAAACAAAACTATCTTCTCTTTTCCAATAATAATATCGTTTTGTTTGCTTTTGTGGCTTAATTGCATCTATAATGTTTTTGTCTAAGTTTATTTCTTTGGAAATCACATTGAAATCGAATGACCGATTCATTTGATATTGAGAACCAATCAAAGGGTTTAAGCATTTGTAAATACTATCGTAATTAAAGCAAAGCTTCCAGTCTTTTTTTTTGGTTAAAAAAAACTTAAATAACTGGAAAATATTAGATAAACACTTGAAATCTGAGCTGAATTTTAATTCATTTTCTTGATTTTGTGATTTAGATAAAAATGCCGCTAACCAAAGTAAATAACAAATATGATTTATATCATTCGGAATCATTAACTTAGAATTGTTTAGCAAAAAATTATCATCGATTTCATTTTCTGATAAATCTTTTATTTTATTTTTAAACTCTTCGTCGTTGTTAAAACCATAACGCGCAAGAATTATTATTCTCAACTCACTAATATTTAATTTATCTTTGTTTTTTTTATGCTTAACTAAAATGTTAGTAGCACACTGTATCACTGCTGGGGAAATGTATTTATGCACTATATCATAGTCATCTGACGAAAAATCACTTTTGTCATAAACACCTTTCAGCGATGCATTTCTTTTAAAATATGTTTGTAAAACAAAATTATTTATGATGTTGTCAGAAACTAGTTTTATAAATGCTTGAGTATCGTCCAAATCGAGCTGATCACAGAAAAATATTTGAAAGCAATATAATTCAAAAGCATATTTAGAAAGTAACTGATCATTTATTTTATCTTTTTGCGAAGCGAGATTTTTTAACACATCTTTTCGACTGTCATTTAACTTATTTTTAACTACTGTCTGAGCTTCAACACTGAATTTGTTTTTCATGGAATAAAGTTCTGAGATGCTCACTCTATCAAAAAAAGATGTGTTATCGAGATTTACTCCAGCCATAAAAAGTTTGCTTGCGACTTCCTTTGATATGGCTTCGTCCTTACAAAAATCACAAATTAATTTCA
>CAMVHY010000062.1 GCA_947167415.1 uncultured Clostridia bacterium | reverse complement strand
AAATGATGTTTAATCCTAATATATGCAGACATTGATTTCACCTAGCTACTTTAGACGAAAACAAAAAAAGAAATCGAATGATATATAGTTTAAGTAACGAAACATTTGAATTTTAGAAAGGGAAATTGTAACACGAAAAAATTTTTATAAAAACGAAAGGGACTTCAATTTTGGAAGTCTTTTTTGTTTGCAAAAATATCTCTTGGTACAAAAAAAGTTCCTAAAAATAAAATTTATTCTTAGGAACAACAAATCAATACCAAATAATATATTTTTATTTTTATAGATCATGCTCCTTATCTAAATCCGATTTTTCTGTTAACAAACTTATTTTACTATCATTTCTTTGTGCTATTTTTTTTTCACTTGTAACATCAAGATTTTGATTTAAATCTAAATTTTCGGGCAAATCCTCTATTATCTCATAGCCATAAATCATCAATTCGCGTTTTTCTAATTCATTTTGACAAATATCTTTTATAATAAATCCCGCGCTTGTTAAAAAAACACCAGGAATCAATAAATTCGAATCGAGCGGACTTAAAGCTAACATTGTCATTCCAAGATAACTCGAAATTGCACCTAATGCTTCTCCGATTTGATTTAAAAGTTTGTTCGGTAACAGTTTATTTTTTTCCATAAAATCTTTATCAAGTAGTCTTAAATTTTCTGTATTTAACAAATTTAATTCACCGTTCTTATTTAAAATAATAGCAACGGACTCCTGTTGTTTTTTCGATAAATTCGGATATATCAAATTTAAATTCATGACAAAATCTGATTTTTTTTGATCATAATTTAATGGCGTATGCACAACAATCTCATCGAGCAAATTTTGTCTTAGTGATTTTAAATTTTTATCAAGTGAAACAATAAATTCTTCTGCAGAAAGATTTTCCTGCGAAACAAAATTATGTAATGTACTCATGACAAACACCTCCAAAATTTAAAACAACCAAAAAATTATCTGCCACATTTCTATTTTAACACATAAAAAAAACAAATGTCAAGTACTTTTTAATTTTTTTGGCAAATTATTTTAAAATCATATAAATAAAATCAAAACTTATTATCCTGTTGGTGTTTTATATATGCATCGTGCTCAAATTTTCGTTTTCAATAATTAGTGGTCAAAAAAAATGACAGCGTAGTTGTACGTTGCCATTTCTATTTAAAATTAAAACTATATACTGGGCGGTTCTAATTTACCATCAAAACGAATACCATCCGTATATTGTTGGGTACTTATGTTGTTTAGAATTGAATCCTCTAGTTTTTCCATTGGCACTTTAATAAATTTACCTTCATCACTCAAAATTGGTTTTCTTCGAAGAATATAAACAACAAACAAGGCTTTTACATAATTTTTAAACAAAACCCACAAACATATAATTAAAACTTTTGTTCGGTATGTTGTAATATCTTCACCGTAAACATTTCTTTCTTTTTGATTTTTGTGATAATCAAATGCTTCAAGGATTGTTGTGATTTTTTCATTTCTCTCAGCTGGATCTTGAATTCCCGACAAATAATTTTTGATGTAAGCAAAAAACTGAGTGTACATATAATATTTTCTATCCGGCAAATTTACAAATTGATTTAAATTAAAATCTCTTGGATAATGCCCTTCTGATTTCATAAAAACAGTTTTACCAATCGGATTGTTATTCATAACTGAAATTGGATCTTTAGAACCTCTTACATTTGCAACTTTATGAGCAAATTCTATAAAATTAACGCCTCTCTCTTTGAGTTTATCTGTAAAATAACTTTTGGTTTCATCGGCCCAACCAATCGAATTAATACAAATACATTTATACCTTTTTAATTCTTTATTTGGATCTTGGCTTTTTAAAATTTTTGAGGCAAATAAATCCATGATTTTATTTCCGCCTGAAGAGTGACCGATAAAATATATATTTTGTAATTCATTTTTAAAATTGCCGTTTTCATCCATATAAGGTTCTAAAAGTTTTGACACGACATTATCAAAAATAATATTTTGTTTACTTATAGCTGACTTTTTGAGTTCATCTTCGTTTTCATTTTCAATTGTGATTTTTTCGTTTGTGTTGTTGTTGTTTACATCTATCAAATTATTTTTTTCTTCTCTTGGATTTGTTGTCATCGTGTTTTTTTGGGAAGCAAAAATCATATCAGGCAAAACAGAAAATTCTCCTTCTGCTGTTCCTCTTGATACAACATAAAGAGATTGAGTTGTTTCATCTTTAAATATATAAATCCGAATTCCGTCATTCATTCCTAATTTCTTAAATTCCTCATCATTTTTATGCATAAGAGAAGAATCCATCAAAATCAAATTTCCGAGCTTTAAATTGTCAACTATAAATCCAGTATGTGCAATTTTTTTACTGATTGATTTAGTTTTTTCGGTAAAATCGTTTTTCTGTATTTTAGCACCTGATTTTAAAACTTCTAGATTTTGTTGTTCGGCTTTCAAAATTCCTGCAACAGTTTTTCCTTTGTACTTATATTCACTATTATTATCATCATTTTTACAGTCAATATCTCTAAAAGTAACAAATGTACTTAATGCAACAGAAAGCTGTATCTCCTGTTTTTCATTTTCATTTAACATTTCCTGCTGTGATGAAACAGTATCTTCCAACATAAACAATCTCGCCCTCTAAATGATAGACTAAAAATTAAACCACAGTTTTGTTTTATCATACAAAATATTAATTGTCAAATATTTTTTTTTGTGAAAATCATTTTATAAAACGAAAATACATTTTTATTTTGGATTTAAAAACACGCGCTATCAAAATGATTATTTTATGCGTGGCAGTTTTTATCTGCATAACAATAATTTTTTAATTCACTCAAAAAAATATTTTACGTTTATAATTTTATTTGAAAAAAAATAAATCCGCTTGGATTTTTTTTTTAAGGGGAATTTTTTTAAAATGGATTATTATATTGACAAAGTTTTTGATTTAAATCGTGGAAAAAAAAAGACAGCTAAAATAAATACTTTTGGTTGTCAAATGAACGCTCATGATTCAGAAAAATTATGTGACATGCTTTTAAAGATGGGATATGAAATTATTGATGATAAAGATAATAATAATGTTGATTTAATTTTATTTAATACTTGTTGTGTGAGAGAAAATCCTGAAGATAAATTGTTTGGGAATCTTGGTTATTTTAAAAATAAAAAAAAGCTAAATCCAGATTTAAAAATAATTTTGTGTGGATGCATGATGCAACAAAAACATATAATCGAAAAAATAAAAAAGTCATATGATTTTGTGGACGTTGTTTTTGGAACGTTTAATGCTCATAAATTTCCAAAGCTACTTTTTAATAATTTAGTTACTAATTCGCAAATAATAGATATTTGGAAGGAAAATAAAAATCACGAAGAAGAAATTTATTTGACGCGAAAATATTTTTTTAAAGCGAGCGTAAATATTATTTATGGCTGTAATAATTTTTGTTCGTATTGTATTGTTCCTTATGTGAGAGGACGAGAACGAAGCAGAAATTTTAATGAGATTTTGGATGAAATAAAAAAATTGGTTGATGACGGAGTAAAAGAAATTATGTTGCTCGGGCAAAATGTTAATTCGTATGGGTTGGACTTAAAAGAAAATAAAATTAATTTTGCTGAGCTTTTATTTAAAGTAAATAATATAAATGGACTGGAACGGATAAGATTTATGACATCGCATCCAAAAGATTTATCAGATGATTTAATTTTTGCGATTCGTGATTTAAATAAAGTTTGCAAGCATTTACATTTGCCTGTTCAATCTGGAAGCAATCGAATTTTAAAACTAATGAATAGAAAATATACGCGAGAAAAATATTTGGATTTGATAAGTAAAATTAAAATGAATATTAATGACATAGCTTTGAGTACAGATATAATTGTTGGATTTCCTAGCGAAACAGAAAATGATTTTTTAGAAACGATTGATTTGATAAAAAAAGTTGAATTTAATAGCGCGTTTAGTTTTATATATTCAAAACGAGAAGGAACTCCTGCAGCTAAAATGTCGGAGCAGATTGATTCTGAGAGTGTAAAAAAAAGATTTGGATATTTGATAAAAGTTTTGAACGAGATTATAGAGAAGAAAAATAAAATTTATAATGGCAAGGTCGAAAAAATTTTGGTGGAGGAATTTGATGAGGAAAATAAAAAATTAACCGGGCGAAATGAAAAAAATATGCTTGTGCATTTTGAAAGCAATAAAAATTTGGTTGGAAAGATAGTAAATGTTAAAATTATTGATGCTAAGCCTTTTTATTTAATTGGGCAAAAAATTGGGAGCTGATTTGTTTTGAAATTTGGTTTTGAAATAAAGAATATAAAAAAATTTTTTATTGCGATTGGGATTAGTAGTATTTTTTTGATATATAATTTTTTTTATGTGTATGCAATAAATTTTAAAGATGTGAATCAAAATTTTTGGGCATATGAATATATAAATAATGTTGCTGAAAAAGGATTAATTACGGCAGATGCAGCAGGTTATTTTAAACCGAATGATAATATAAATAAATTTGAGACGGCAAAAATTTTTGCTAAGACAGCGGGTTATAAATATAATAATTTAATGGGCGAGGAAAAAAGTTTTTATGATAACGCGTATGAAAAAAATAAATATTTATTAGAAAGTCAAGCGAAAAAATATGTGAAGTGGCAAAAAGTTGCGGATAAAGAAATTGCTTTTTTATTAGAGAAAAATATTTTTACTCCTGGAGATTTAGAAAAATTTATTGTTAAAGATAATAAGAAAAATGAAAAGTTACGAGCGTTGTCGAAAGAAGAAGCGGCGGTTTATTTGACGAGAATTTTAGAAGAAGATGTTAGTAAATATAATGATTGTAAAGGAATTTTTGCAGATGAAAGTTTTATTGCGTCGGATTATTTGAGTTCGGTTTATTGTTTGTATAAAAATAAAATAATTACTGGCGACGAAAATAATAAATTTAATCCGAAGCAAGCAGTTACAAAAACGATTTTGTCTGTGATGTTAAGCAAAACTTTGGATTTTAAAGATAGCAGTAAAGTGAATGAAATTAATTATATTTCCGGGAAGATAGATAAAATTTATTATGGAATTGGAGCGATACAAATTATTAATTCGGACGGCGAAAAAAATATTTATAAATTAAAAGATAATGCCGAGATTTTAATTGATAATAATAGAAAAAGATTAAATGATTTAACGGATGGAATGGAAATAACGGGATCATTGGAAAATTCTGTTTTGGTTTATTTAAAAGCAGAAAATTATTCGAGTAAGCCAGATGTAGATTTTGATTTGAATTGTATAAATGGAATTGTTGATGATATAAGAAATAATGAAATTGCTATAAAAATACAGATGATAAATCCGGTTGGCGGGATCTTAAATCAGACGCAAAAATATATTTTGACAGAAAATTGTAAAATAAGCAGAGAGAATAAAAAAGTTGATTTAAAGGATATTAAAATAGGCGAGATAGTAAAAATAGAATTTTTGGATTCGAAAGCATATGGAATTTATGTTGTTGATAAAAATAAAAAAATCGAAGGCATATTAAAAGAAAAAAAGAATGAGAATAACAAAGCTGTGTTAGTGATTGAAGATAAAAATGATAATTTAGATTATGAATTGAAAGTAAATAATAATACGGTAATAAAAAGAAAAAATAATGGGACAGTGTCGTGGAGCGATTTAAAAATAGGCGATAAAGTTAGTGCATCTTGTGAATATGATAATTTGACTGATATTTATGCAGAAGGAGAAAAATCTAATAAAGAAGGTTGGATAGAAGAAATAAGAATTTTACGAGATAGAAATTGTATTATTAAATTTAAAAATGAAGATGATAATAAAATTTATGAGTATAATATTTCGCAAGGGAAAATTGATATTTCGAGGTTTGGTGTCGGAGATAAAGTGAGAATAAGATTAGATAGTTCGGAAATAGAAAATTTAAATGTGATGGATAAAACGTCGACAAATTATTTTGGCGAGGTATTAAGAATTTTTGATAATGATATTTTAAGAATTCGGACAGAATCCGGAAGTGAAATCGAAATTAATTGTAATCGAGATACTGAGTTTAGAAATATAAATGGACGTGTGATTAATATTGGAAATATAAGAAGGGGAAATAAAGTTTATATATCTATGGATAATAGAAATTCGAATGTAGCTGATTTTGTAAGAATAGTTGGCGAAAATTAATTTATTTTAATTGAAAAGAAGGCTTCTTGAATGAAGTCTTTTTTTTATATGTTTTTTTAATTTACTCTTGACATATATTTTTTTTTGTAATACAATTTTAATGTACGATAGAATTTTTGATTTGCATTAGAATATTTTTTTATTTAACTGGAGGAATTTGTGATTATGAAGATTTTAGAAAGAATATGTGTTTTAGTTTTAATTGGATGCTTATTTTTATGCGGAAGCGGTTTTAGTAATAAATATGAAGATGTACCAATAATAGAACTGAAATTTAATCCAATAATCGGATATTCATGGAATGTTGAAACTATCGATCTTGATTTAGAACATACAGGAAAAGTAGATGTGATTCACACTTACGATTGCGATAATGAATACGATTCAATTTGTGGTGCTGACGCCACTGAAACTTTTTTTATTAGGGGCTTAGAAGCAGGCGAAGCTTGCTTATTATTTGAATATAAACGTGCTGGGAAAACAAGTCAGTATGATCGTGAAGTATTAGCATTATTAGATGTCAATAAGTCAGGTAAAGTAAAAATATTGGCATATTATGAGGGATCTGATAAAAAACTTGGGTGATTTTATGAATATAACTTTGAAATAAAGTTTAAATCGTAAATTTGAAATATAATAGAAAATAAAATTTTATAATTTTATATTTGATATATAAAATATTTCGCGATGAGGTCTTTTTTATTTTTAAAATTCACTCTTGGCATATATTTCTTTTGATAATATATTTTTAAGGCATGGTAAAATTTTTTATTTGCTTTGAGATGTTTTTTTTATTTAATTGGAGGAATTTTTGATTATGAAGATTTTAAAAAGATTGTGTGCTGTGGTTTTAAGCGGATGTTTGTTTTTATGCGGAAGCGGATTTAGTAATAAATACGAAGATGTGCAAACAATAGAACTAAAATCAAATCCGACAACGGGATATTCTTGGGATTTTGAAGTTTTAGAAGGTTTGGTAGATCCAGTAGGAGAGGTCGAAATTTCACGCACTTTTGAAAGTGACAACAAAAATGATTTAATTTGTGGTACTGGAGGTACAGAGATTTTTGAAATTAAAGGTGTAAAAGAAGGCAAAGTTGGATTACTATTTGAATATAAACGTGTTCGAGATACAAAAGAAGATTGCAATGATGTGATTGGTGTCATACCTCATGTTAATAAATCGGGTAAAATAAAAATATTGCGTTATACAGATTTATAATTATGTATTAGATCTATGCTTTGAATTTATATTGATTTAAGAAATTCATATATTGACGAAATAGCAATAATAGTTGGCTAAAATTATTTTTTTTGATTAGGAAAAGGTTTTTTGGTATGAAAAACCTTTTTTTTATACCTTTTTAATTTACTCTTGACATATATTTTATTCTGTAATATACTTCTAAGGCACGGTAAAATTTTTTATTTGCTTTAAGATATTTTTTTTATTTAATTGGAGGAATTTTTGATTATGAAGATTTT
>CAMVHY010000061.1 GCA_947167415.1 uncultured Clostridia bacterium | reverse complement strand
ATACTGGGCTTGCATATTGCAATTTCAATTGTTTTGATTGTTTTATTTGTTCTCGTAGCTATTGGAGTTTTTGGATGGAAGAATTTATTGCCAAAGCGTTTGCAAAAAGGAATAGATTTGAAAACTAGTTTTGAAAGTGACCATGAAGATAAGTTTAAAAATAAAGAAGACGACGAAAAAAAATCAGAACTAGAAAAAGGAGAAAATAAAAAAATGGATTTAGATGAAAATGGATTAGATTAAGCATTAAAATTTAATAGCTTTACTTAACAAAAAAAATGAAGCCAAAAAAACTATTGGCTTTATTTTTTTTATGGTAAAATGATTTGTGAGGGAATTAATTTTTATAAAAAAATTTAAATTAGCTCTTGACAAATAAAAAATCTTGGTTTAAAATAAATGTTGGGGAAAGTAAAAAAGACGTCGCGTAAAAAAGACGTCGCGTAAAAAAGACGTCGCGTAAAAAAGACGTCATTTTTTATTGATAAATATTTTTTTTATAAAAAAGGAGAAAGTAAAAATGAGTGAAGACGCGGAAGAAATAACGGTGACTGTAAAGGCGCTGAATGAAAAGTCAATGACAGCAAAGCTGAAGCTTAACGAAACTGTCAATGATCTTGTAAAAAAAATAATAAACAACAAATCACTTTGTGACGTCGAAGATTTGAAGAAGTCTGGTGTGAAAGGATTCCAGTTAAGATATAGTGGTAAATGTATAACCAATATCAATACAATGAATGACAAGATTCAAACCCTCGATGGTGGGCAGGAAATGAAGGTTATGATTGTGTATATTCGTGACAATCCCAACATAGACCTAAGATCAGCCTATCGAGATGCAGTTTGGTTTGATGACATTCTAGGTACTAAAGATAAAAAAAAGTTAAATCTAAAAGTAGAAGAAGACGAGCAAATAATCGAAGGCACAGACAAAGAAGTAGAAAGTAAGAAGTCATCGTGGCCTGCGCCAAGAATAATAGTTGGTATAACTGATTTATTTTTATTAGCAGCTGCGATAACTACTTTTTTACTGAATGTTCATATTGCGGTTACGATTGTTTTGGTAGCTTTACTTGTGGTATTTGCTGTTGTACTTTTTGGATGGGATAAAAAAGTATTGTCAAAAATCTTGCCAAAAGGTTGTTTGATAGTAATGGGTTTTGACGCTAATCTTTATAAAGGTAAAAATAAACAGAGCGAGAAAGAAAAACCAGAGCAAAGCCAAGAGAAAGAAGAAGAACAAGAAGAAGAACAAGAAATTGAATAAAAATTTAACAGCTTGATTTAACAAATAATAAAAATAAAGCCGAAAAATTTTGGATTTATTTTTTTTGTGGTAAAATATCTGTGAGAAAAGTATTATCGATAATATGTCTAAAGCAATAAAGTTTATAATAAGACTATTGTCTCTTTTTCTTAAAAATCTTAAAGCCTTTATAATCATGTTGTTTAAGGCTGTTACATTTTGGATTGATAATCATTCTCATATTTCGTGCAGCAATATAAAATAAACCTTTGTCAGTATTACAAGTTTTACCTGCATGGAATTTTTAGTCGCCTTAAATATAATTTTTTGTGATAAAAAAATATTGTTGACAATGATAAATAAACTATGTTATAATACTTTTGCTTTAAAAAATTAAATTAGAGGGGTATGGTATGTTATGGAAAAAACTAAACTAAATAAGCTAGATAGTTCCACAAGCCCAAATGATTCTGAAAATCAAAATGAAATTGCAAACAATTTCTATGCGGGAAAAATGAAGAACATAACTAAGGATGGAATTTATGATCTGGTCAAAGATTTGTGTGAACGGTTTTGTCGGAATAATGAGTACGAAATAAATATTTGGAATGATCAAAATTATAATGCGAAAATACAAAACGAACATAAAGATTTTCAAACAAGTTATAAATTCAGGTATGAGCAATTACAAAACAATTCCAATATATTTGCACCACCAAATTTTTCTAGACCAAAACCGAAAGAGGGAGGTGTTTTTGGTGTTTTTAATGCGCTATTTAACAATGACAGAAAATTTGAACCTTTTATGTTTTTCGAGAAGGTTGATCCAAACAATTTTTCAGAGCCAGTTAAAAACAATCCTGAGGCGATTGCCAATTATGTAAAACAATTTGCTAATTATTTAAGTGAGTTGTTTCAAGATAGCGATTTTGCTCATTTTTTAATTTCATCAAAGGAAAATATAGATAAATTAAAACAAATTATTGGTTCTGATTTCGTGCTTAAAGGTGATGAAAAAAATCCAAAGTTGTTTGAAGAATCTCATTTATTAGATGTAGGAACTAGTCTTGTTAATAAACACTCTGGTTATCAATATTGTAATGATGAAACACAAGAAACACACGCAAAAAAGGAAACACTTCAACTATTGATTTTAGATTATTTAAATAAAACGTTTGCCATATCAAATAGCACCTTGTGTAAGTTATTATTTAACAATGATTTTTATAAAATATTTGCTGACACTAAGAACATGAACGAAATAATTATTAGTGCCATTAAAAAAAAAGATTTTCGCAGTGACAATTTTGGAGATAGTTGTGCTTCAATAAAAGGCCTAAATAATTTATTGAAAGAATGTGAAGAAAAAAATGAACCTGACAAAACAGAAGATTGTTTTTACGATAAAAATCGTGATGGAATTGACAATGCCTTAGCAGATAAATGTACTGAAATTTTTGCCGATACAAAAGAAAGTGTAGGAATAAACTTATGGACATTAACTGAGTCTTATAAAGGCTCTTGTGTTTGTAATTTTATGTCAAATTATTTGAGTGACGAGAAAAATAGAAAGAGCGAAACAGGCAAAAAATTGATTAATGCATTAAAAACGTGGCTTGATAATAATGATCTACTACTTTGGGAGTATTCATTTCGATCGGAACAGTTGAACGAATATATTATTGAGAATAACAAGCTTGAGTTATTTTTATATGACGATAAGTTAAAGAAAAGTTTTGCCAACGCTTGTGTTAGAACGATAAAAAAACTTATAGTGGAACTTGCCGAAGAATGTAAATTTGATTTGATGTGGCGTCAAAATGAATTTGAAGAGATAAAAACAAAATCAAAATTATTTTTAGACAAGTTTGGAGTTGTCTTAGGAGATTATGATTTTAGTAAAGAACCTTATAAAACTCATGGAAAGAATATTGCATGGCTGAGTTTTTGGATATTTCTTTTTCTAGTTTGTGTTGTTGTAATGATAGTAATTTATACCGTTATTCCAATCTTTATATTGAAGTTTATATCTCTCTTGATGTTTTATCCATTTCATAGAACTTTCCATAAAGCAGGTCTTTATGCTTGTAAGATAAGAGATACTCAAATACACAATGCAATATTAGATATTTGTAAATCCAACACAAGAATTGAAGCTGAAAATAAACTTTCTTTTGGTATTCGCGGTTCCTATCAAGTTACAAAAGCTCTTAATAATAGATTTCCTGAAAATAAAGAAGAAAATAAAGAAGAAAATAAAGAAGGAAATAACAACCTAATCGATGTTTAATTTTTAATCAACACAAAATATATTTTTATAAAATAAAATCCGGATTTTAAATTCGGATTTTTTTTTGCCAATTAATTTTTTTTAAGTCAAAAAGGTTTGAATTTTATTTTATTAAGCTCTATAATTTCAAAAAATTTTTTTTACCGGAGGATTTTCATGCGTGACTTTAAAATTTTGACAGATAGTTGTTCTGATATTCCAGATAAATTATTGTTAGAGAACAAAATTGATTTTATGCCATTTTATACTTGTGTTGACGGAAAAAATTATTTAAAAGAGCGTATCGATATATCAGTCGATGATTTTTATCAAAAAATTTTGGATAACAAAAATTTATTTGCAAAAACTTCTTTTCCGGCGCTTGATGAGTTTATGAATTTTTTTAGATTTTATCTGCGGCAGAATTTGGATATTTTATATATTTCGATGTCGTCAAAGTTTAGCGGAGTATATTCAGGTTTGCTTGGAATACTTAATGATTTAAAAAAAGAATTTCCGGACGCAAATATATTTTTTTTGGATTCTGGTCAAATTTCGATGGGACAAGGACTTTTAGTTTTAGAAGCTTGTGAAGCAAAAAAATCGGGCTGTAATATTTTTGAAACCGTCGAATTTATTGAGAAAACAAAGCTTGACACAAAATTATTTTTTACTGTTGATTCGTTAAATTATTTGCAGAAAGGTGGGCGAATTGGAAAAGTTTCGGCTATTGCTGGAGATTTTTTTAATATTAAACCAGTTGTGACAGTGAGAAACGGCGAATTATTTCCGTATGAAAAAGTTCGAGGTAGAAAAAAATCGATTGATGAGTTGATAAAATTAATTTCGGAGACGGAGTCAAAAGAAAATTATGAATTTGCAGTGATGTATTCGTGTGTTGAAAAAGAAGCAAAAGAAATTTTAGAGGCACTGAAAGAAAATGGGATAAAAATAAAATTTGAGCCGATAAAAGTCGGAATAATCATCGGCTCACATATTGGTCCAAGTGTTTTAGGTGTTGCATGTACAAAAAAATTTAATAAAAATTAATCATAGATATCGTCAAGCATATCTGATGTTTTGTTTAAAAATTTGTCGCCCTGTTTTTTTAAACTACGGCGATTTTTTTTGTCGCTTAAAAAAGTTGCAAAACCAATTGCGCATAGCATGCCACCCAAAATTAATCCGGATGAAAATTTTTTCATGATATAAACACCTCGCTGTTTTTTTTATATTATTAACGTTGGATTTTATTTTTATACGCAAAAAAAATTTATTTAGGAAGGGGAAAAATGAAATTATGGATGGAATAGTTATTGCGTCGATTGTTTATGAATTAAAAAAAAATATTTTAGGTGCGCATGTAAATAAAATTTATCAGCCAGAAAAAAATGAGATTATATTGTTTGTGAGGGGAAAAAAAATATTATTGTCGGCAAATGCAAATTATCCTGGAATTTATGTTTTGAATGAAAAAAAATATAAAGATAATCCAGTTAATGCGCCAATGTTTTGTATGATTTTGAGGAAATATATTTTAAATGCGAAAATTATTGACATCGAGCAAATTAATTTTGACAGGATAATAAATTTTAAATTAGAGAATGTTGATGAATTTGGGGATAGATTTTTTTATGATTTGATAATTGAGATTATGGGAAAGCATAGCAATACTATTTTGGTTGATAAAAATGAAAAAAATATTATTTTGGACGCGATAAAACATATTGATTTTAAAAAAAGTTCGAAGAGGGAAATTTTGCCGGGTTTAGAATATAAATTGATTTGTGATGAAAATAAATTTGATTTGAGAAAAATAAGCGACAATGAATTTGTTGACTTGATTAAAAAGAATGATGCACCGGAAAAAATTTTTAATGGATTTGGAAAATTAATGGCGACGGAAATTAATTTTAGAAAAAAAAATGATTTGGATTATAAAGTGATAAGAAAAGATATTTTGGAAAATAGATTTATAAATCAAGTTTTATTTGACAAAGAAAATAATGCAAAATATTTGGCGAGTGTGGATTTAAAAAGTTTGGCTGATTATAAAAAAGAAAGTTATGAGAGTGTGTTTGATGCGATTGAAAAATTTTATAGCGATAAAATAAAACGTGATTATTTAAAGCAAAAAAAATCGGATTTGGAAAAAATTATTTTGGGAAATATTTTGAAGTATGAAAAAAAAATCGAGCTGCAAAAAAAAGATTTGGCGCGAACAAAAGATAAAGACAAATTAAAATTATTTGCTGAGTTGATTATGGCGAATGCGTATAAAAACTTTGTTGGGCGGGAATTTATTTTTTTGGAAAATTATTATGATGGGAATAAAAAAATAAGAATAAATTTGGATAAAAATTTGAGTTTGGTTGAAAATGCAAATTTGTATTTTAAAAAATATAATAAGAAAAAGCGTGCGGCAAATGTTTTGATTGAGCAAATAAATAAAAATAAAATCGAGCTGGAATATTTTAAAAGCGTCGAAGAAAATTTAAATTTGTGTGAGTCTGATGAAGATATAGATAATATTCGCGATGAATTGTATGAGCAAAAAATAATTAAAAAGCGAGTAAAAAATAAGAAAAATAAAATTGAAAAGAAAAAAAATTTGCCGATGAGATTTGTTTCGAGCGATGGATTTGATATTTATGTGGGCAAAAATAATTTGCAAAATGATTATTTGAGCTTTAAATTTGCGAACGGGAATGATATTTGGTTGCACGTGAAAAATATGCCGAGCGCGCACGTGATTATTAGATTAAACCAAAAAAATATTTCTGAGCAGGCAATTTTTGAAGCGGCAAATATTTGTGTTTTTTATAGCAAAGCCAAAGATTTAAAAAATGTTGAAGTTGATTACACACAAAAGAAATTTATAAAAAAAATGCCTGGTGCGAGACCGGGTATGGTTATTTATAAAAATTATAAGACTTTATGTATAAGCATGGATCAAAATTTGATTGAGAAATTAAAATGGGATGAGAAATATGAATGAGAAATTTGTTAGAACAGAAATTTTATTTGGAAAAGAAAATATGGAAAAGCTAAAAAATTTAAATGTAATTATTTTTGGACTTGGTGGAGTTGGAGGATATGTTTGTGAAGCTTTGGTGCGTTCGGGAATTTATAATTTTACTCTTGTTGATCATGATAAAATTAGCGAAAGTAATATTAATAGACAAATATTTGCGAGCATAAATAATATAAATAAATTAAAAGTTGAAGTTGCGCGCAAAAGAATTTTAAATATAAATCCAGAGGCAAAAATAAAAATTTGTAATAAATTTGTTGATGAAAATAATATTTTTGAGATCTTGAATAAAAATTATGATTATGTTGTTGATGCGATAGATAGTGTAAAATCTAAGATAAAAATTATTTTATTAGCGGATAAATTGGATTTAAAAATAATAAGTTGCATGGGAATGGGAAATAAAATTAAGCCGAGTAAAATAAAATTAGCGGATATTTTTGAAACGAAATATTGTCCGCTGGCAAAAATAATTCGGCGTGAGCTAAAAAAATACGGAATAAAAAAATTAAAAGTTTGTTATTCCGATGAAGAGCCAATAAAAATAAATTATGATAATAAAAATAAAAAAGAAAAAGTTGTCGGGAGTGTTGCTTATGTTCCGTCGGTTGCAGGATTGTTAATTGCCTCGGAAATTATAAATAATGTGATAGAAAAATAAAAAAATATCGAAGAGAGAAATCTCGACGATATTTTTTTATGTAGCACGTTTTTATAAATTTAATTTTTATTCTGTTTGGGTTTAAAAGTAAAAATTTTTTCGATTGGTAATTTAAAAAATTGAGCAATTTTAAAGGCCAATTTTAGGGTCGGAGAGTAATGTCCATTTTCAATTGCACTAATAGTTTGTCGAGAGACACCGAGCGCATTTGCAAGATATTCTTGGGTTATACGATTTTTTTTTCTTAGTTCTCTTAGTTGACTAATAATGTTTCCCATATTTTTCACCACCTTTTATTCTTTATATTTATTATAAATTGATTTTATATTAATGTCAAGTAAAATTTTTAAAAGACAAATTTTTTTTACTAATTTATTAATAAAGTAAAATATTTTTGTACTTGCTGTTTTAAATTAAATTTATTAAGATAAAGCTAAAATAGGTTATTAAGGGGTGATTTTTGTGTCAAAAGATTTTAAACCATATGTTT
>CAMVHY010000060.1 GCA_947167415.1 uncultured Clostridia bacterium | reverse complement strand
TACTCTCAAAAATTATTTTTTCACGCTCAGCAAAAAATTTATCTCGCTCATTTTTAAATTCTAACTTTAAAATTTCAAGTTCATCACATTTTTTTTTCAACTCGATTTCTTTTTTTTCCAAAACTATCCTCATATTTTCCAAATTTCTAATTGCGTCCTCAAAAACAATATTTTTTCGATCAAGATTTTTTTCCGCCGCATTAATTATATTTTTATCCAAACCTATTTTTTTCGATATTTCAAAAGCATTGCTTTTTCCTGGTGTGCCAATATTTAATTTATAATTTGGCGCAAGTGTAACCAAATCAAATTCACAAGATGCATTTTCAGCATTTTCATTTGTCATTGCAAAAATTTTTAACTCACTATAATGACTCGTCGCAATCACACGCGATTTTATTGACAAAAAATATTCCAAGATCGAAATAGCAATCGCTGCGCCTTCAGTCGGATCTGTTCCTGCACCAATTTCATCCAATAAAATTAAAGACTTTTCATTCGCGCATTTTATAATCTCGCTTATATTTTTCATATGCCCAGAAAAAGTACTTAAATTTTGTTCGATGCTTTGCTCGTCACCAATATCAACAAAAATATTTTCAAAAACCGCAATCTCAGAATTTTCCGCTGCCGGAATATATAATCCTGATTGCGTCATTAAAACTAATAAACCAACCGTTTTTAATGCGACTGTTTTTCCGCCAGTATTTGGTCCGGTAATTAACAACATAATAAATTTTTTGCCTAAATAAATATCAATCGGTACAACTTTTTTTTTATCTATCAACGGATGCCGTGCTTTTTTTAAATTTATATATCCCGAATCATTTAAAATTGGTTCGCTCGCTTCCATTTCAATTGCAAGTTCCGCTTTCGCAAAAATAAAATCTAATTTCCCAATCGCATAAATATTCCGCAAAACAAATTTATATCTCTCTTTTATTTTCAAAGATAAATCGCGCAAAATTAATTCTATTTCCCGTTTTTCTTCAAGCAATAAATTTTTGGCCTGATTATTTAAATCAATTATATTTTTCGGCTCAATAAAAATCGTTGCGCCCGAAACTGATTCATCATGTATAATCCCGGCAAAATTATTTTTAAATTCTTTTTTTACCGCTACGCAATACCTATTATTTTTTATGTAAAAAATATTATCCTGCAACAAATTTTTTGCTCTCGCGACAATATTATTTAATTCGTCTCTAATTTTTATATCTAAGTTTTTAATTTTAATTCTTATTTCCAACAAATTTCGCGACGCATAATCTTTCACGCCTGAAATATCTATTTTTTTTTCTAGCTCTAATTTTAAGTCATGCATTAAATTTATTTTCGATACTAAATTCAATAATATCCCATCGTAATCATCAAAATATAATTTTACGTTACAACAAACTTCTAAAAAATCATAAAACCTAATTAATTCCTCGCAAGATAATACTCCATTCAAGTTTGTTCGTTTTGCTATAGCTAAAATATTTTTCACATTTTTTAACGGCAAACTATTTTTTTTCGTGATAAGAGAAACAGCCTCTGACGTTTCAGATAAATTTTTTTTCACACAATCGATTTTATAACTAGGTTTTAAATCCTCACAAAATTTTATTCCACGTTCTGTTTTTGCTTTGCTACATAAAAAAAATTTTATTTTGTCATAATCCAAAATGCCAAAATAATCTTTTCTCATAAAAAAAGTCACTCCAAAAAGTAAAATCCATTTATTCACACAGACTCTTTTTATACTAAAGCAATCGCTCAAAATAATTCAACATGGTCGTCTAAATAATTTTTTTTTGATAAAAAAAACAAGCAAAAACTTCAAGCTCCAAGATTTATCGACAAAATTATATTTATAAATATTAATAACTTCGCAAAAAAAATATTGCTTTAAATAGATAAGCTTGATTAAAATATCCAAAGATATTTTTAAAAACAAGCGAGGAAAAAATTATGTGTGGCTTTTGTGGATTTACAGGTGAAACAGAAAATAATAAAAAAACTATATTAGACATGACAAATAAAATTATTCATCGTGGACCCGACGATCAAAAATTTTTTTTTGACGAAAATAAAATAACTCTGGGATTTTGCCGTTTAAGTTTTGTTGATTTAAATCATGGCGAACAACCAATTTTTAATGAAAATAAATCCATCGCGATAGTTTTCAACGGTGAAATTTATAATTATTTATCTCTTCGCGAGCAATTAATTAAAAAAGGTCATAATTTTTATACCGAAACCGATACAGAAGTTATAATCCATCTTTATGAACAATATGGATTTGATTTATTTAAATATTTGCGCGGGATGTTTGCATTTGTAATATACGACAAGAATAAAAAAATTATTTTTGGTGCACGCGATTTTTTTGGAATAAAGCCTTTTTATTACTCGCTTATCAACAATCAAGTTTTAATTTTTGGTTCAGAAATAAAAAGTTTTTTTGAGTATCCCAGTTTCAAAAAAAAATTAAATCCGCTTGCGCTAGAAAATTATTTAACATTCCAATATTCTGTTTTGCCTGAAACTTTTTTTCAGGGCGTTTGTAAATTAATGCCGGGACATTATTTTATTTTTAAAGACGGTGAATTTGTAACAAAAAAATATTTTTCGCCATATTTTGCTTATGAAAACTATCAAAAAGAAAAAGATTTAATTCAAGAATTTTATTCGATACTAACAGATTCAATTCACTTTCATGAAAGAAGTGATGTCGAAGTCGGCTCTTTTTTATCAAGTGGAGTTGACTCAAGTTTTATTGTTGCTTGTTCTTCTGTACAAAAAACTTTTACGGTAGGCTTTGATTATCAAAAATATAATGAAATCGAATATGCAAAAAATTTATGTGATCAGTTGGGAAAAACAAATATAAATAAAATAATTTCTACTGATGAGTATTGGGAAGCTTTGCCAAAAATTCAATATCACATGGATGAACCTTTAGCTGATGCTTCCGCCGTTGCATTATATTTTGTAAGTAAATTAGCTCATGAAAATAATATTAAAGCTTGTTTATCCGGCGAGGGAGCCGATGAGTTTTTTGGCGGCTATAATATTTATAAAGAACCGATTGATTTGGCGTTTACAAAATTTATTCCGAAGTTTATAAGAAAATTCTTGGCTTATCTGGTAAAAAAAATTCCGTTTGGATTCAAGGGAAAAAATTTTATTATACGAGCAAGTCAAAGTTTGGAAGAAAGGTTTATTGGCAACGCAAAAATTTTTTCTTTTGAGGAACGTGAAAAAATATTAAAAAATCCGACGCATAAATATAAGCCTGAAGCTATTACGGCAAAATATTTTAATCAAACGATTGGTTATGATGACATAACAAAAATGCAATATCTTGACATAAATCTTTGGCTCGTCGGAGATATTTTGTTAAAAGCAGATAAAATGAGTATGGCAAATTCTGTTGAAGTACGTGTCCCTTATCTCGATAAAAAAGTTTTTAAATTCGCTTCACATTTGCCGACAAATTATCGTGTAAAAAAAATTGCTACAAAATATTTATTCCGTAAAGTCGCCCAATTAAAATTGCCAAATAGAGTCTCGAATAAAAAAAAATTGGGATTTCCTGTCCCAATTAGAATTTGGCTTCGCGAAGAAAAATATTATTCGATTGTAAAAAATATGTTTCAAAGTGACACAGCAAAAAAGTATTTTAATACCGAACAAATAATAAAATTGCTTGACGATCATAAAAATAATTCTAAAATCGATAACAGCAGAAAAATTTGGACGATATATATGTTTTTGATTTGGCATGAACAATTTTTTTGATTGTATTGTTTATGTTTTTATAAAAATAATCGAAACTAGCCGATACATTCTTCAATAAAAAAGCAGGTTTAACAAAACAACCTGCTTAGTCACACAAAAAATTATTTAGCGCTTGTAAAATATTTTTTTATCCAAAACTTTATCAAACCGTAAAAATCCCGCGAAAAATATTTTTTTCATATTTATTTTACACAAACAAATTTATTAGGAATAAATAGCAAAAGCAAAACAAAAAAAACTGCTTTTAAATAAGCAGTTTTTCTATATCTCAAAAATTTTAACCAGCGAATCTATTCATCGCCCAATTCACTCTCGTCATTCTTGTCATCCTTAAACGCGACGGTAGTTATAGACGAATTATTATCTTTAATCAAACCCGGAACAAGAGCATTAATATCATCTTTTTTGGCCTCAACATTCAAACAAACATCTTTCACTATATCATATCCACCTTCTATCATACTCTTAGACAAACTCGCAGCAATTTCATAAATACCCTGTTTAAATTTTTCTTGATCTCCACAAATGACATCTGTCACAGTTTTAGCTAACATCAGCGCTCCAAAAACAATAAGTGAAATTCCAGCCACTAAACCAACCATTCCAGCCATTCCGGGAAATACAGCTGCAATTGACAATTTCCCTAAAAATCCAACTAAAATAGTAGGTTTCAAAAGCGATATTCCCATAAATGTTAATGTCGCGCCAAATGCTCCTCTTACCAAATTATTTGACCATTTAGCAACTTGATGCAATAGTTTGCTTCCTTGTTTATCAAAAACGTTAGCAACAAGCTTTAGAGCCGGTGGTATCGCAAGTATCAAACCAAATGCCAGCGAAATCTTATAATAAACAACTATTGCCAATGCTATAAGCACTAGATTCATGACTGCTTTAAATGAATTAAATAAAAAAGATCCTACAAAACTAAAATCCTTAGGAGCTAAGCTTGTCAATTCTTTCCCTATAGCACCATATACAGCTCTTGACTTAGAACCAACTTCAAAATCCCAAGCAACATCGAATAACTTACATACACTAAATACAATAAGTGAAATTTTTGTCAAAAGTGCGCCAACTGAACCTAACCCGCCAATCATTCCAGCAAAAGCAGAAATAATAGGCAATCCTGGTGTGGCAAGAAGTAAAATTCCAATTGCTAAGGCCGTTAAAGCCATTGCACTGAAAGCTATATTTTTAATCAACTTAGCCAAACCGTGTTTGTGACAAATATTCAAAACCGAAGAAGCTACCATCATCGCAGATGGTATTGCAATAATCAATCCTAAAGCCAACATTGCCGGGAAAACTAAACCAAAACTAGCTGCTAGCCATGGCATACAACATATAAATATTCCTGTTCCCATTAATAAAAACCATGAAAGACCCTTCCATAAGTTAACAAAAAAAGTTCCCTTTTTTTTGATTTTTAAGAGAAATGTACTATTGAAAGCATTTTTGTTCTCTTCCATTTCCTTTTGGCTCTCATTTGTTATCAAATTCTCGTTCAGTTCTTCGTTCTCTTTCATTATAAAATCCTCCTAAATTATTTAAAAAAAGTAATAATCAATAAATAAAAATTTATTGAGCTACAAAAAATGTGTTGCAAACTTAAACTTAAACTTAAACTTAAATTTTTTTATTCGTCAAGTGTGTTGTTTTTTTAAAGTATCTTTGGAATTCAACACACCTGATATTTTTATTGTAAAACAAATTTTCTTATCTGTCAAGAGATAAATTTAAATTCTATATTTTTTTGTTATTAATAGCCACCCTCTTTATTTTTTTTGGCTTAAACAATCCCGGCAAAATAAAAAAATATATAATATTACTCTGAGAGGAGTAATTAAAATGATGTGTAATATTTTTTAACAAAAAAAACAACATCATTCTTCCGCTCCTTTTATTTAGTTTAACTGATTTTTTTTATTTATCAAGAGATAATTTAATTTCCTTTTATAAATTTTGTACACATGCAAATTTAAATTTTATTTTTTTACACGCCATGTCGATATTTTTTTTTATTTGGCTGTTTATAAAAATATTTTTATCGCAAAACAAAAGACTTGATTTTTATCTCAAGTCTTTTTTGCCTCAATTTACATTTTCTCGAATCGAATTTTGTTGTTTAAATTCAGTTCTATTTTACTGTTTTACTTTTTTATTTCACAAATAATTGTGTCCAGTAAGTTGAATTATTTTTTTTCATAAAAACCAACTCCAAGCTTTGTAAAATCTTTACTTATTATTCTTGTTTATATCAAAAATATCTATTTCTGAATCAGACCAGTTTTTGAGTGGTTGTCTTAAATACTGTTTATAAAAAAAAAAGAGAAAAAAAAGGAATAAATTATAAAGTAAAGTATAATAGAGAAAAATAAAAAACAGGAACAAAATAAAAATCGTAGATTTAATACAAGTGATGCGGAGTGGAAGCTAATAAAACCGCGCTTGACAGGTTAGCCTGGGCAACGTGGAGGCATAGCCAAAGATAATCGGAAATTTATTAGTGCAGTTATTTTGGTACTTAAAACAGGATCTTCGTGGAGAGTTGTAACTTGATTATGAAAAGCAAGGTACAGTTCACCAAAGATTTATTCGATGGCAACGAAGAGGTTTGTGCAAAAAATCATTTGAAATACTGAGAGGTGATAAAAACTTTAAATGGCTAATGATAGACTCGAGTTATGTGAAAATACAGCTGGGGATCGCGGCGAAAATCAGACCATGTCAAAGACAAAAGGGGGCTCAACTCGAAAATACACTCAGTCATCAACGATTGCGGAATTTCTATCAAATTTATCGTTACAAATGGAACGCGGTCCGAGTATTTTTATGTTATTTTGATTCCCTTTTTTTATTTCTCCTCGTGTAGACGCTGTTTAATATGAAAATTTCCTCCTGAAAAAAATAGTCAAATTACGAATTGCGCAATTATTATATCACAAAAAAATATTTTGTTTAATTAAAATTTTGATTTTGCGTAGATAATGTGTGTATAATAAAAGAAACTTTTTTTATAGGAGAATTATTATGTTAAAGAGAGGAGATATTCGTAACGTTGCAATTATTGCACACGTTGATCACGGAAAAACAACTTTGGTTGATCAAATGCTTAAGCAAAGTGGCACTTTTCGTGATAATCAAACTGTTGGCGAACGCGTAATGGATTCCGGAGATTTAGAACGTGAGCGTGGAATTACGATTTTGTCAAAAAATACAGCTGTAAATTATAACGGCATAAAAATTAATATAGTTGATACACCGGGGCATGCAGATTTTGGTGGGGAAGTAGAACGAATTTTAAAAATGGTAAACGGTGTAGTTTTATTAGTTGATGCATTTGAAGGACCGATGCCACAAACAAGATTTGTTTTGCAGAATGCTTTAGATTTAGATTTGCCGGTAATAGTTTGCATAAATAAAATCGATCGTCCTGACCAAAGGACAAAAGAAGTTGTTGATGAAGTGTTTGAATTATTTATGGAACTTGGTGCTTCGGATGAACAATTAGATTTTCCAATTGTTTATGCTTCGGCAAAAAATGGTTTTGCATATTTGGATGAGCCAAAAAATAATATGAGCGATTTATTCGAGACGATAATAAAATTTATTCCTGCGCCCGAAAGTAATATTAATAGCTTGCAATTATTAATTTCTGCGTTGGATTATAACGATTATGTTGGAAGAATTGGCGTCGGAAAAATTGAAAATGGGGAAATAAATTTAAACGATGAGGTTTTTATTACGAATATGCATTCGCAGGAAACACCAAAATCTTTACGAATAAGCAAGTTATATGTTTTTGACGGCTTAAATAAAAAAGAAGTTACGCATGCAAAATTTGGAGATATTGTTGCGGTGGCAGGAATAGAAAATATAAAAATTGGTGATACGATTTGTTCGAAAGATAATATTACG
>CAMVHY010000059.1 GCA_947167415.1 uncultured Clostridia bacterium | reverse complement strand
CAATATCATCGAACGATATTTCCTGAGATTAAAACGTTTTAGAAAAGTTTTTACTCGTTATGATAAACTTGACTCTATTTTTATCTCTACCATCTCCCTTGCTTTTATTTTTGATTCGCTTTCTATGTGAACACTACCTGAATTTTATATTTCCATATTTTTATTTTTTTGGTACTGTTATCTATTCGCAACCATTCTCTATTATGTAAAGCATTGCACACATGAATTTGTAGTCTGATATCTTTTTTCTTCGCTATCGACATTCACCCCTCTAGCTTTTTATATTATATTTTTATAAATTTTATATCTCCGTCTTATCACTTTTTTTGCTCAATCTATTTTTATTTTATGTGAACGTCATCTAATATTTCTTTGGTCGCCAAAAATAGCTTTAAAAATAGTATCGCCACGTGGTGTTAAACTTATTTTTATATCTTTTTTGTCAATTTTATCCAGTTGTTTATCCTCCAAAATTTTAATCTAAAAATAAAATTTAAATCTAAAAATCCATGTTACACAAAATTATCATTTTTGCAAATGTTTATGCCTCATCAACTTACCATATTTTATCAAAAAAAAGCTAGAGAACTAACTCTCTAGCTTTTTTAATTTTTCTAAAACCTGAGATTTATATTTTGGATTTAAATTTAAATCTGTCATAGCCGTGATAATATCCACTTTATATTTTTTTACCAAGTTACAAACTGCTTCAATTTTAGCGTTAGTTTCACCTTTTGCTTCGCCTTGAACAATAGAACAATACCCTGAGCAATACCTTGAGCCATGCCTTGAGCGATCAACTCGTTACAATCCATTTTATATTTAATTTCTTGAGTTTCCACAATGCTTTTAAGTTCCTCATCAGAAATAAAATTTTCATAAATACTCACTATTTAATTAATCTCCTTACTAAACTTATTGTTTTTCATTTAGCAATTTTTTAATCTCTGCTTCGTAATTATTATCTAAACCACAAAAAGTTATTGCTTCCTTGAGCGACATTTTGCTAGCTTTTATCAATTTTACAGCAAGTTCAATTGCTCTTTTAGTTTCACCTTTTGCTTCGCCTTGAGCGATACCTTGAGCGATACCTTGAGCGATACCTTGAGCGATTAACTCGTTACAATCCATTTTATATTTAATTTCTTGAGTTTCCACAATGCTTTTTAATTCCTCATCAGAAATAAAATTTTCATAAATACTCACTGCTTCATCAACCTCCGGTATTTTATTTTTTAATTTTTTTGCTTCTTTCACCGTATTTGCCTTCAAAAACTTTAGCCAAGTCCAAAGTTCTTTATTATCGTCATTCTTCGGTATTTTTGGCAATTCAAGCGTATATATTTGCTGAACGTCAGTATACATTCTATCACAAAACATATCTTTTAACACGTTTCCATGAAAATATTTATCGTCGTCATTTATCAATTTAAAATCTAATATAGCAACTACGATAACAACTTTAATATTACTATATCTTTCTTTTAATTTTACAGTTTTGGTTACTTGATTGGTAATCATACGAGAAGCATAAAAAACAGTTCTTTTTTCAATATCTTTGTAATCATTGATTTGGATTTCGATATCGATTTTTTCGCCTTTATCCGTTATTGCTAAGACATCTACTGCGCTATTTCTTTCGTTTTTATTATCAGCTATTAAATTTGTGCTAATAATTTCTAACTCTGCAAACTCAATTTTTATACAACTCTCAGCAAAAACAGCTCTTAAAAAACGAGCCAAAATATTAATATTTCTTTGGTCCCCAAAAATAGCTTTAAAAATAGTATCGCCACGCGGTGTTAAACTTATTTTGAGACTATTGTCTCTTTCATTTAAAACATTTATGTTTTTGTGATTCATTTGTTTAGCCTCCGAATTTTTTAACGTGATAAATTTTTCTCTTATAAAAAAAATAAAGTCAAAATTTATTTTTTTTCCGACAGTAATTCAATTTTATCGCAAATAATTTTTGGCATTTCACTTTCATGTAATTTTAAAAATCCGTAAATAATTATTGGCGAATCATAAAATAATTTCTCGCTATATTTTTCGTACACATTGGAAAATAAAATAATTTCTGTCTCACCACATAAATCTTCAAACTTTAAAAACGCCATTGTTTTTAACGTGATAAATTTTTCTCTTATAAAAAAAACAAAATCAAAATTTATTTTTTTTCCGACAGTAATTCAATTTTATCGCAAATAATTTTTGGCATTTCACTTTCATGTAATTTTAAAAATCCGTAAATAATTATTGGCGAGTCGTAAAATAATTTCTCGCTATATTTTTCGTATACATTGGGAAATAAAATAATTTCCGTTTCGCCATATAAATCTTCAAATTTTAAAAACGCCATTGTTTTATTTGATTTCGTAAATTTAATTTGCTTTTCAGTAATTATTCCGCCAATTATTATTTTTTGCCCATCACGAAATAAATTTTCCTCATTATAAATTTCCAACGTGTTCGTCGTAATATATTTTTTTAATATCTTTGCACATGATTCTAACGGATGCCCGCTAACATAAATTCCCAAAATTTCTTTTTCAAACATCAATAAATCTTTTTTATTATATTCATCAATTTCTGGCAAATCTTCTTTTTCTACAAAATTATTTTCTGCCATGTCAAACATAGAAATCTGCCCGCTTAAAATATTTTTTTTCACAAAACTTACACCGTTTAAAATCTGCTGATAAACATAAATATATTGCGAGCGTTTTCCTCCAAGCGAATCAAACAATCCACACTTAATCATATTTTCTACATTTTTTTTATTTAAATCATTGCCTTCTAATCTTCTTACAAACTCATAAAAACTTTTATACTTTCCATTTTTATTTCGCTCACAAATAATTTTATTAATAATATTTCTACCCAAACCTTTTACAGCTAACAAACCAAATCTAATATTTTCTCCTTCAACACAAAATTTATCCAAACTTTTATTTATATCCGGTGGCAAAATTTTTATATTAAAATTTTTACAATCCGAAATATATTCCACAACTTTTTTACTAAATCCAACAACCGAAGTTAAAAGCGCCGCCATAAATTCTTTTTTATAATAAAATTTTAAAAACGCAGTATAAAAACCTATAATCGAATAACAAACTGCATGCGATTTATTAAAAGCATATTTTGCAAAATCTAACATTTCATCAAAAATTTTTTCTTCTATATTTTCTTTAATATTATTTTTTAGGCAGCCAGCAATAAAATTATTTTTTTCTTTTAACATAACATCAGCTTTTTTTTTTGCCATTGCTCGCCTAACTAAATCACTCTGACTAAAACTATAATTCGCCAAATCTCTAAAAATTCTCATAACCTGTTCTTGATAAACAATACAACCATACGTATCTTTTAAAATCGGCTCTAATTTTAAATCCAAATATTTTATTTTCTCACGATTATTTTTCCCATAAATATATTTATTAATAAATTCCATTGGTCCCGGTCTATATAAAGAAATTCCGGCAACAATATCTTCAAGACATTCTGGTTTTAATTCTTTCATAAATTGCCGCATGCCATTACTTTCTAACTGAAAAACACCTTTCGTCTCTCCGGTTTTAATAAACTCATAAATATTTTTATCAGCTAAATCTATTTTATCTAAATCTATATCTATATTTTTTTCTTTTTTAACTTCCTCAAGCGTATTTTCTATTACAGTCAAAGTCCTTAAACCTAAAAAATCCATTTTTAATAATCCAAGATCAGCAATATTATTCATATCAAACTGTGTCGAAACAACACCATCATTTTTATTTAATGGCACATGATTAATAACCGGCTCATCCGAAATTAAAATTCCAGCAGCATGAATCGAAGCATGTCTTGGTAAACCTTCAAGTTTTATCGACATATCAATTATTTTTTTTATTTTTTTATCACGCTCATAAATTTCTTTTAACTCATGATTTTCTTCCATAGCTTTTTTAATATTTATGCCAATCTCAATCGGAATCATTTTTGCAATTTTATCAGCGATTGCATAAGAAATATCCATTGCGCGCGCAACATCTCGAATTACTGCACGAGCTGCCATCGTCCCAAAAGTAATTATTTGTGAAACATGATCTTCACCATATTTTTTTATTACATAATCAATTACTTCTTGTCTTCGCTCATAACAAAAATCTATATCTATATCAGGCATCGAAATTCTTTCCGGATTTAAAAATCGCTCAAACAATAAATTATATTTAATCGGATCTATATTCGTTATACCTAAACAATACGAAACAATACTTCCTGCTGCAGAACCACGACCTGGTCCAACCGGAATCTTTTTTTCATGCGCAAAATTTATAAAATCCCACACAATCAAAAAATAATCGGCAAAACCCATTTTATTTATTACATCTAATTCATAATCCAATCTATCTTTTAATTTCTTATTAACATTTTCATATCTCAAATAAATATTTTTCTCACACATACTTTTTAAGTAATCAAACGCATTTAAATTCCCGTCTATTTTATATTTCGGCAATTTATATTTATTAAACTCCAAATTTACATTACAACGCTCAGCAATTTTATTCGTATTTTCAATTGCTTCCGGAACATCTTTAAATAATTTCCACATTTCTTCTTGTGATTTTAAATATAGACTATCATCATCATATCTTAATCTATTTTCATCATTTATTTTTTTTCCCGTCTGAATACACAACAAAATATCATGTGCTTCTTGGTCATCTTTATAAATATAATGCACATCATTCGTACAAACTAAATTTATTTTTGTTTCACGCGATAATTTTATAATCTGGCTATTTAAAATTTTTTCTTGCACTAAACTTTCATTATGCCTTTGCATCTCAAGATAAAAATTATTTTCACCAAAAATATTATTTAACTCAAGAGCAAATTCTTTCGCACGATCATAATTATGCGCCAAAATATTTTTTGCAATCGGTCCGGCTGCACACGCGCTTAAACAAATTAATCCCTCGTGATATTTTTTTAATAACTCTAAATCAATTCTTGGTCGATAATAAAAACCTTCAAGTGAAGCAAAAGAGGCGAGTTTAATTAAATTATGCCAACCTAAATCATTTTCAGCTAACAAAACCAAATGATAATAAAAATTATCAGGTGAACTTGATTTATCTAAATGCGAGCTATTTGCCAAATAAGTTTCGCAACCCAAAATCGGCTTTATATTATTTTTAATTGCCTCTTGATAAAATTTTATGATCCCATATAAAAAACCATGATCTGTAATCGCCAAACTTTTCATTCCCAATTCTTTTGCTCGTGCAATTAAATCTTTTATTTTTGCCGCGCCATCAAGCAAACTATATTCCGTATGTACATGTAAATGCGTAAAATCTTTAAGCATAAATTATTTTTCTCCTAGCAATTTATTTAAAATCTCGCCATATAAAATATTTACTTTCTCGCGCCAATTTTTACAAATTAATTTTGCTTCTTCACGTGAAACAACCGAAAGCGTTAATTCCATTAAAGTCATTTCATCTTCATAAATTCCACATTTAATAATATACTCATTGCTACTTTTATCATAAAAATAATTTGCTATGACCTCATAATCTTTTTTTATATTTTTTTTATTCCGCTCAACATATTTTTTAATTTTATTTTTTAATTGCGCCGGGATTCGCTTTTTAAAATATTCTACAGCAACTAAACCTTGATCCGTCAAACTATAATAACTCGTATTATTTTCAAACGATTTCTCAAGATAATTTATTTCAACCATATCAGCTAAAAACTGCTGCAACGAAAAATAATTTATATAATCATCTTCAAGTGCAAATTCAGAAATTTGGCTCTGAGTCAAAGGCAAATCCATTTTGTCAATCAAATATAAAAGCAAAAGTTTTTTTTCAAACTGTGCTTTCTCATGCTCATTTAAATTTTCTTCATGCAAATAAAACGCCCTCACAAATTTAAATCTAAATAAAAAAAAATTATATAAACGCGAAATATATTTTTCAATCACTTTTAAAAATTTATTTATTAAAAAAGCGTCTGTGCATAAAAAAAATTAATGCCACAAAATAATTTTTTTTATACAAAAATAAAAAACGGCTTGAAATTTAAAACCGTTTTTTTGTCTTTAAGCAAAAATAAAATATAAAAAAAGCCATTGCATTTAAAACAATGGCTATATCAAAAAATATTTTATTAGTTTTCTCACGGTGCTTGTCATTGTGGATTGTCTAAGTTCGTTTTTTTATTTTTTTCATTATCATTACCTTGTGGTGAAAATTGATTATTTCCCAGATCATCTTTGTTGTTGTTTAAATCTAAGTTTAAGTCTATATTTTTGTTCTCATTACTATTATCGGTTAACACAATCTTTGTTTGCTGTTTCCCGTTTCTATATCTGTCATATAAAAACATTCCTAATTTTAATATTAAGCTTACGCCAAGCAACGGTGTCCCAAAACTAATCGCAAACACAAGATCACAATACCCACACAAAACCATGACACTCAAGGATAAACAGGTTAATATTGAAGTAGCCAAAGTTGTATTTTCCGTTTTATAAAATAACTTTAAAAAATTATTTTCTGTCTCGACACTCTTTGAAAGATTTTCATTTAAAAACCGTAGCAAATTAAACATGCCTATTAAAAACAATTGAATCCCGAAAGACAAAACAACTCCGGAAGTTATATATCCAAGTGCAGCCATAACAATAATAGCTACTCCACCCAAACCTGCGAGAAGTAAATATACTACGCCATATTCACCTTTGTGAAATAATGGATACCAACCTTTTCTTTCGACAAATATACTCGAAAGTAATGTAGCTAAAAACATACTTGTAAATCCAAGTGCAATATCTAGAAAAAGCCCACTACCAAAAACTCCAAAATAAATCAAACCAAACAATGCAATCACTGCAAATAATAACAAAGTTTGGACTATCTTGTGCTTATTTTCATTTTTCAAACCTTCAGCCATTTTTTAGCTCTCCCCCAAAAAATTGTTAATTAATCTAGCGACTATCTTAAAATTTATTATCTGTCGATTATCTTAACATTTATCTCGATATCACCGTTTATTTTACATCCAATTTTTTTATTTGTCAAGAGTCACTCAAATATTTTTATAGATTTTATCTGTTTTTAAAAAGTGATACAAGTTTTTTGCTACTTTTGAAGTTTTTTTGCATTTACGACCCAATTCTTATTTTTTTATTGCGCGGTAAAAAAATTATCTACCAAAAATTTCTCTTATTGTACAAAAAATCAGATTCATAAAATAAATTTTTTAAGCAAAAATAAAAAACGGCTTGAAATTTAAAGCCGTTTTTGGTCTGAGTTTTTGATGAGAAAAAAATAAACCAAAACAAAAAATCAACTATATTTGAATAATTTCTTTTAAATGTATTTAAATTTCTCCAAAAAAAGATTGAAGCAACAGCCTCAATCTTTTTTATTTGTACATATTTGGTATATAAATAGAAAATATTTTTTATCTGCAAATATAAAATGTCTCCTAGCCTTGTTTATTTAAACTAACTGATTTAATGTTCACTGGGTTTGAATTTTTTGCTTGCTGATATTTATTGATCGCACTTTCTATTTTGAAAGAAAAGTTTTGCTTACAGAGATTTGTTTTTAGTTTATCAGATATTTTTTTATTTTCAAATCGTTCTAGTCGTTTTTTTAAGGCACAATTCTCTTTTATTAATTCTTGGATTTTATTCGACATTATCTCGCGTTCTTCCGTCAATTCACATATATTATTTTGGTGATATCGTGCTAAAAACAATCCTTGTTCACTCAATAATTTATCAGATAATAGTTTCTGGTCACTGTTTTTTTTGG
>CAMVHY010000058.1 GCA_947167415.1 uncultured Clostridia bacterium | reverse complement strand
TAAAAGAAAAGAAACTGGGATAAAGGAATTGCAAGATAAAATAAAAAAAGATATAGAAATAAAAAATATAGATGAAATAAATAATTATTTAACAAGTCAGAAAAAAAATTTTTGGAGCAACGGGATTTTAAATGCATGTGTCGAAACAAGTTTAAATGATGCTAATAAATATATTTTGACGATTAATACTGGCGAAATGTTTTTAAGTGATTCGGCGGATTATAAAAAGCTAAGTGAAAATGGAAAACAAGAAACAGAATTAGCGCGCAAAAAAATTTTTTATATGCTGGAGCAAACGGGATATGCAAATCAAAAAGAAAAAATTTTTAATAACTGTTTTGAGTATGAAAAGCAGTTGGCAGAAAAAATTCCGACGAGACAAGAACAAAGTGATGCTGAATTTTATAAAAAAATTAATAATGAACTTGATTTTAACGAGTTAAAAAATATATTTAGCAATTTTGATATAAGTAAATTTTTGTCGAGTAAAAATTTTGATTTGCAAGAAAAATATTTAGTGCCGTTCCCACAAGTTCTGAAAAAAATAAATGATTTATATGTAAGTCAAAATCTTGATTTAATAAAAGATTATATTTTGGCGCACATGCTTGTTGATTGTTCGAGTTTTTTGACGGAAGATATTTTTCGCCAGATACAAAAATTTGAGGATGAAAAATTAGGAATTCAAGAAAGTTTGTCGGATGAAGATTTAGCTTTTAAGTCTATAAATAATTTTTTAATGTCACCGATGGCAAAAGTTTATACGGATAATTATTGTAATGAGCAACAAAAACAAGATATTTATAAAATTATACAAGAAGTAATTAGTTATTATAAAAAGATGCTTGCGCAAAATGATTGGCTTTCGCAACAAACAAAAGATAAAGCGATAGAAAAGCTTGAGCATATAAAAATGTTTTCAGTTTATCCAGAAAAATGGCGTGATTATGGAAATTTGAATATAAGTCAAAGTGATAGTTATTTGGATGCGCTAAAAAAAATAGATGATTTTGAATTTGAATATAATAAATCGCTTTTGGGACAAAAAGTTGAAAAAGATTTTTGGGAGACTTGTATTTTAACAAATGCTTTTTATGATCCGCAGAAAAATAGTATTTATATTTGTGCAGGCTTTTTGGGTCATGATATTTATAGATTAGATATGTCTCAAGAAGAAAAATATGCTGCGATTGGGACAGTGATTGGTCATGAAATATCACATGCTTTTGATACGCACGGCGCGCAATTTGATAAAGATGGAAATTTTAAAAATTGGTGGACGAAAAAAGATTATCAAGCTTTTAATCAACGGGCACAAAAATTAATAGATTATTATGATGGGCTTAAAGTTTTAGATACTGGAGAAAAATATTCTGGTAAATTGGTACAAGGCGAAGCAATTGCTGATATGGGTGGAGTTAAAGCAATGCTTGGAATTGCGAGTGAAAAATCTAATTTTGATTATGATAAGTTTTTTAGAAAATACGCCGATATTTGGAAAATGATTGAAACGCGTGAAGGAATAATTGCTAGAGTTGCGACTGATCCACATCCGTTATGTTATTTAAGAGTAAATGTTACACTTATGCAATTTGATGAATTTTATGAGACTTATAAAATTAGTTCTGGAAATAAAATGTATATGCCAAAGAATAAAAGAATTGCAGTTTGGTAATAGAAATAATATTAAGGAGCTGATTTTTAAATGAATTTTATTGAGTTAAGTAATGGAGTAAAAATGCCAAGAATTGGCTTTGGAGTTTATCAAATTGAAAAAAATAAATGCGAAAGATGTGTGTTAGATGCGTTAGAAATTGGTTATAGATTAATTGACACGGCACAGGCATATTATAACGAGGAAGAAGTTGGTTTAGCTGTAAAAAAAAGTGGAATTAAAAGAGAAGATATTTTTATTACGAGCAAGATTTGGATTTCGAATGAAGGGTATGAAAAAGCAAAAAGGTCTATTGATGAATCTCTGAGAAGATTAAATTTGGATTATATAGATTTATTATTGGTTCATCAACCGTTTGGAGATTATTACGGAACTTATAGAGCTATGGAAGAAGCATATAAAGAAAATAAATTAAGAGCGATTGGGGTTTCTAATTTTTATCCAGATAGATTAATTGATATATGTAAATTTGTTGATATAAAACCAATGGTAAATCAAATAGAAACTCATGTTTTTAATCAGCAAAGAGAAGCTCATGAAATTATGAATAAATATAATATAGTTCATGAATCGTGGGGACCATTTGCTGAGGGCAGAAAAAATTTTTTTGATAATAAAATTTTAATGGATATAGGTGGAAAATATAATAAAACGGTTGGACAGGTTGCCTTGAGATTTTTATTTGAGAATGATATAGTTGTGATTCCAAAGTCTGTGCATAAAGATAGAATGCAAGAAAATTTTGATATTTTTGATTTTGAGCTTGGGAAAGATGATTTAGATATAATTAAAAATATGGATGAAAGGGAAAGTGCTTTTTTCTCGCATTATGATTCGCAAATGGTTGAGTGGCTAACGAGTGTATAAATTTTATAAAATGAAATTAGTTAATTAAAAAATAAAATTTGGTTGTGGTAGGTATTATTTATCTCGCAGCCAAATTTTTTTTATTTGTTAGACAGCGTTCACATAAAAAGCAAATCAAAGATAAAAGCAATCGGTATATTAGAAAAAAAAGAAATAAAAATAAAACCAATTTTATTATAACGAGTAAAAACTTTTATAGATAGTGTCTACACAAAAAAAATAAAAAAGAGAAATAAACTATAAAATAAAGTATAATAGAGATGATTAAAAAAAAAGGAGCAAAATAAAAATGGAAAAAGACGTATCGTAGATTTGACATAAGCGATGCAAAATGGAAGCTAATAAAACCACACCTGACAGGTAATATGGAGGTACAGTCAAAGATAACCGGAAATTTATCAATGCAGTTGTTTTTATACTTAAAACAGGATCTTTGTCGAGAGATTTACCGCCGGATTATGGCAAGTGGGGCACAGTTCATCAAAGATTTATTAGATGGCAACGAAAAGGTATGTGGAAAAAACTATTTGAGATATTAAAAGGTGATAAAAACTTTAAATGGCTAATGATAGACTTGAGTTATGTAAAAATACAGCTAGGGCTCGCGGCGGAAATCAGGTTATATCAAAAACAAAAGGGGGCTCAATTCGAAAATACACTTAGCCGTTAATGATCGCGGTTTGGCTGTAAAATTTATCGTTACAGAGGGAACGCGTGCCGATTGTAAAGAAGCTATTAACTTGCTCAAAAATCTTGATGCAAAATGAGTCTTTGCAGATCGTGCTTATGATACCAACGAAATCTTGTCTTATCTTGCAAGATGAAACATAAAAGCAGTTATTCCTCCAAAACGCAACAGACTTGAACAACGTGATTATAACCGTAAACTTTATCGCTTTAGACATATTATCGAGAATACTTTCCTTGCTTTTAAACGTTGGCGCGGTGTTGCCATCAGATACGCTAAAACACTTGATGTTTTCGTTGTATCTTTATGTATTTGTCATTCTTTTAAATTTTTTTCATGTAGACAGCATCTAGTTTCAACTCAAAAATACATAATCAAACGAATTCAAATTTTATTTTGGCACAAAAAAAACGCGAATTAAAATCGCGGATTTTATTTCCTAAAAATATATTTGGTAATTAAAAATTAATCGTTGCGTATTTGTTCATTAACTTGAATAGGATAGCATTTATTAAAATAACATTGTACTTTATTTGTATGAAGCATATCCCAATTAAGTTGTCGTTTTGCATCGTTTTCGTCTTTGGATTTACAAATACATAAAATTGCGTTATAAATCCGGTTATTGTGTATTTTTATACACGTTTCCACTACAAAATAACTAATTACACAGATAGGCAAAAATATCAAAAGAAAAAGGGAACATTTTACTCCAAAAGTCGGAATCAACGCACAGCAAGCTGCTATTGCAGTAATACAAATAATTACAATAAATAACCAAAAAATTAGTAATGCAATATTCTTCAAGTGACTTTTGTAATCCGCATACTTGAAATAACTCTCTATATCCAAGTCAGGATGGCCTAAAAAAGATTCTATATCTTTTTTATATTTTTTTATGTACATGTAATTATTAAGTTCATCAATAGAAATATCCCCAGACATTGGTAACTCCATGTACTCTTTTATAACTTTAATACAAGAATCAATAAAACTTTTTTTTAAATCATCATCACACCAAAATAATTCTTTTAAATCTATTTGTTTTACACTATTATCATTTGATTCTTTAGCAAGACTTATTATTGTACCAATACAAATAAACTTCTCGGACGTAACCCATTTTTTTAATCCATTGATTAACATTTGACATCTTTCGTCATTTTTATCTTGGTTATTTTTTAAATAATCAACAACAAATTTGTGAACATAAACATATGTTTTTGTCACGGAACAAACAGAAGGTGTAGAGTTGGCGTATTCCTGTAAACTTATTTTAGTTCCACCAAAACTCTCTGCGATTTTATCTATCAATAATGTTTCCACATCATTTGAATTTTCAATATAGAAGCAACTCTCGACTTCTCTACCACGGTGCCAATATAGCCTTTCCACTAAATCGCTTAAATTTTTCAAAGAACGCGAATCAACCTTGTTAATAGCTTGTTTTATTGTTTCTTTAATTTTACTAGTATTGTTAAATACTTTGTAAAAATCATTGTTAAATAGCACTTCTTCCAAAAAACACACCGATATAACAGATGAGTTTGTTAAATAGTTTAATATATTATTTTTTATTTTTTCCATTTTCTTGTCGTTACATTGTGCAATAAGTATATCCCATATATCAGTAAGATTTTCAGTAAAAAAACCACACTCAAGAATTTGTTTCAATCTGTTTATATTTTCATCGTCAAACAAAAAATTAATGAAACTGGAATTTTTAAACAATGAAATAAAATGATAGGAAAATCTTTCTAAATAATTGGAAACCGCATAACGATTGTTTTCAACATCTGATTTAAATTTGGTCGGATCAACTATTTCAAAAAAAGCAAAATTGTCAAATCTATTAGGACGCCCGTACCAACAAAATTCTGGAGCACTAAATTGCTTCGCCTTTTTAACCTCTTTTTGCATTTCTAAATAATCACTTGCACCCCTAGCGTCATTATAATCGCTGTTATAAAAATCCACACACAAATTTTTTAGCAGATTATAAATTTTATCCTTTTTTATCTTTTTCAGTTTCTCTATATTTTTCTGTATTTTTTCTTGTTCCTCTTTTTGCCACCTTTCCTTAAGTGTCGATGGCAAATCAGACAAATCTAACATATACATACACCATCTTTTTAAATTTTAAAACCATATACATTATAACATAATTTATTTATTATCTTCAAAAATATCTTTTTACCACAAAAAATCATATTTAATGTAGCTAAAATTTCTATGTAAGTCTTTTTATTCAGACGAGATAATATGAGTTTTTCCAATGATTTTAGTTTCAGCTCAAAAATATATAAGCAAACGAATTTAAATTTTATTTTGGCACAAAAAAACGCGATTATAATTCGCGCTCTATTTTTTTCATTCAAAAATATTTTTTAATACAATCGAACTTTTTCCATTTAAAATTAACTCTACAAAACCATTCTTAACATCAAAAACATTTTCATTCACATCAAATTTATTTTCGCCTGTTAAAATTACTTTTTTAAACTTTTCTTTTTCATCCAAACCAATTTTCCAAACCGGCACAAAAATTTCTTTTTCACAATCATTATTATTTAGCACAACCACAAATTTTTCTTTATCAAGCCATCTGCCGAACGAAATTATTCCATGATTCAAATATAAATATTCTAGCGAACCAAGTTTTAATGCTCGACTTTTTTTATGCACATGCGCCAAAAATTTATGCAGCTCAAGCAAATTTTTATCCTGATTATCCCAAGGGAAAGGCCGACGATTATCCGGATCAGACCATCCCGCCAATCCAACTTCATCGCCATAATAAATCGTAGGACATCCCGGCCAAGTCATTTGAAAAACGACGGCTTCCATCATTACATTTTTATCAACATTTTCTTCAGCCTCACGCGAATTTTTTTGTCCAAGCCGCCCAACAGTTTTATTTGTTCGTGTCAAAAATCTTGAATGATCATGATTCGATAATTCATTCATTGCCGAATAAAGCGATTGAAAACTAAATTGCGACATAAAATACCTCATCGAATTTTCAAAATCCATCGCATTACATAATTTTTCGTGTTTAAAACCCTCGCTGTGTTTTTCCATTCCCGTTAAAAACCAAGTTATCGGCTCCATAAACGCATCATAATTCATAACAGAATCCCATTGATCACCAACAAGCCAACTTTTTGGACTGCCGTAATGCTCAGCAATAATAATTGCCTCAGGATTTACTTTTTTTATCGCTTTACGGAATTGACGCCAAAATTCATGATTAAACTCTTGACTCATTCCAATATCTGCCGCAACATCAACTCTCCAACCATCAGCATTAAATGGCGCACTAACCCATTTTGCTCCAATTTCTAAAATATATTTAAAAAGCTCCGGCGAGTTCTCATAATTTAATTTCGGATGATTATCAAATCCCCACCAACTATCATAACAATCATTATTCGGCCAGTTTTTGTCATACCATCTAAAATAATTGTGATAAATGCTTTTTTCGTCACGGTAAGCTCCTGCCGGATAATTATTTTTGTAATAAAATCCTTCTTTATCGAGCCATTTATTGAATGCGCCACAATGATTAAAGACGCCATCCAAAATTATTTTTATTCCACGTTCATGCGCTAATTTTACAAGATTTATAAATAACTCATTCGAAGCCTCAAGATTTTTTTTATCCGTTGTCCGTGAAATATATTTCGTCGCGAATTTATTATGAAACTTATTTAAATCAAGAACTTCTCCATTATCTTCAACAATTTTTCCGTAATGCGGATCAACATAATCATAATCCTGAATATCATATTTATGATTGCTAGGAGAAACAAAAATCGGATTTAAATAAATAATTTCTGTGCCCAAACTTTCTATATAATCCAATTTATCTATTACGCCTTGTAAATCTCCGCCATAAAAATTACACACGTCATCTTTTAAAACGTCAGCATTCCAATCTTTTATTTTTTTCGCTGGTTTTCCTAAATAAATATATTCGTTATCAAGCACATCATTTTTTTCATCACCATTATAAAATCTATCGACATAAATTTGATACATAACCGAACCTTTAAGCCAATCCGGTGCAATAAATCCAGGAATAATATTAAAATTATATTCCGGATTTAAAAAATCATATAAACCTCTTTTGTTATAAAAATAAATCTTTTTATTTTTGCTTAGCTCAAAATAATACTCAAATTTATTTTCTTGCCCCTCAATTTCCGCTAAATAATAATCAAAAAAATCATCATCCCCAATTTTTCGCATCAAAAATCTTTCGCTTCCAGAACATAAATAAATTTCATCCACATTATTTTTTGCCGTCCTGATTTTAATTTTAAACGGCTGATTTTTTTCTATATTTACTGGCGAAACGAAATTTTCTGTTTCATCACTAAAAACTGCTTCAAAATTTAAAACATCTTCATAATTCATCACGTAATCAAATAATTTTGTCGCATAATTTTTATTTTCATCGTCAGGCATTCTTTCATCCCCTAAATATTTTTTGAACGCTATTCTATCAAAAAACTTGATTTTATAGTGCAAAAAAAATATTTTTTTCTTGGGTGAACAAAATGATAAAAATAAAAAATTTATATTTTGCTTATGGA